>JAAYGR010000155.1 GCA_012727675.1 Bacillota bacterium | reverse complement strand
GAGCCTGGAAGTCACCATAGTATACACTGAGATTTCGCACTACCAGCTTAGGGTGTCGCACTAGTACCATCTACCTCTTTCTCGCTCATGGACACTGCCAGTCAAAGAGATTCCAGTTTTTCTTAACCTGAGGGCTGCTCCTTGAAAACAGATAGATGTCAGCACCAGCAGCAGAGCAGTCCCAAAATTGTGGGGACTGGCTGGATCCAAAGATTCAACTGCTGATCGATACAAGTGGTACGGCAATGTGGACAATGGCTGCCCAGGAAGACTCGTCCAGGCAGCTGCGATCATGATCACAGGAGCTGTTTCGCCGCCCACCCGGGCCATTCCCTCCAAAGCTTCCGCAGCCAAAGAACGTCCTGCATAGGGCATCAGCGCCCTCCAGGTAGTCTGCCAGCGGGTCCCGCCGAGTGCCATACTGTCCCTGCGAAAAGAAACCGGCACCTCTTGCAGTACCATGTATGTCACAGAGACCAACTGAGGCAGCAGCCAAACCGCCGATGTCAACACAAGGGTCAGCGTCTGTTTCCCTTCTCCCAAATAAGGCGCAAGGGCACCCCACCCAAAGAGTCCGTAGACTATGGGAGGCAGTTCTGCAAGACCTTCCACAGCGGTGAGAATCCACTGCTTTAGCCGATTTTCCCCGACATACTCGCTCAAGTAAACTCCAGCACCTATCCCGAGGGGTAGTGCCAAAACTGTTCCCGCAATCAAGAGGTACAAAGTGTGAAACCAAAGGGGCAGCAGGACATCATCAGTCTTGGCAAAAGCACCGCCCCTGAAAACCCTGATTAGCGGCCCTAACCCCCTGAAGACTAGGTATCCTATATAGAACATCAAAATCCCTGCTGCGAACCAAGAAATCAGGATAATTGCTGAGGAAATGACTCCACCGGTACATGTTCGGGGGCTGTGCGTGTTTCTCATTCTTGTCCCCTCCAATGACTCTGCATGAAGCGGCGGCCTAAGGCGGAAAACCCTAGCGACAAAATAACAATCAACAGGGCCATCAAGAAGGATCCGGAATGGTGCCAGCCCCGCTCTGCTCCCATGATGATTGCTGTAGGTATGGTAAACAGCCTGCTACCTTGACTCCCCACTAGACTGCTCCTGACAGCTGCCTGCCAGAGCATGAGGACGATGGCAGTATCGCCCATTGCCCTGCTCAAGCCGAAAAATCCCGCAGCAGCAATAATCGATCTAGCTGCAGGATAGACAGTATAGGCAATAGTCTGCCAACGGCTTGCGCCCAGTGCGTATGACGAAGCCCTTAGTGATGCCGGAATTCGCCTTAAGTGCTCGATCAAGAAAGATGTTAGGGGGGGATAAACCATCAGTGCAAGGAGAAGCGAGGCGGCTACAGATGTCCTCAGCGGGGATGTAACTTGGGAAGATCCAGTGTAACCCAACCAAACCAGCCCAATAAATCCAATGACCACCGAAGGAACTGCTGATAACATTTTGATGGCGGTCCAGAACGTCTTCGCTGATTGGGAAGGTGCCAGTTCGGTTATATATAAGGCAGAAACAAGGCCAACAGGTAAAGCGATCACTACAGCTCCTGCAGCAATGGCTACAGAATTGACTGCTGCCATCAATATCAGACCTGATTCAAGGTTCACCAAGAGTACGGAATTAACGGCTCCCTTGACTACAAAAATCGCCACAGCGGCCATCACCATTAGGGTTGCTGCGGTTGCTAGCTGGAGGATGACCTCCGGGCCAAAACGAAATGTCTGACCAGTGCTTGCCAGTTTCTCCTTGGTGCTTTGAATACCCATGCTGACTCTGTCCATGCTGTCGGGGCACAAACCCAGGGGAGGTTACTGGGTCACGCCATGCCTCCTCTCGGGCCTACAGCAGCTGGGATGGTAAGTCTCCAGCTGATATTAGCGGTTATGGTTACTGGAACCTGGCATTCGCTGCATAACTCTCAACAGTCAAAGGTGGCCTCCTACCTCACCAAAGGCCACTCTTGGTACTCGCCTTCAGTATTTAATCTTACCACGCCGGTGTTACCCGATTGTTACAAGGGTGCTAACTTTTCGTAACGCCACAGCCGCGAGTTGCGGCCCATGTGGTTCAGGTTCCGTAAGATACATTCGCCTTTGCCCCTTCAAGGACCTGCCAAGATTTCCTTGAAGTCGAGGTTGGAAAATAGGCACTGTTAACGGGCAGGCAATATTGACAATTGTGGCCAGTCATGGTATATTAGAGATGAAAAAATCGTGTATACAGGATACATGGCTCGTGAGCGTTTGGATAAATGTCAGCGGGTAGATATTTTGAAAGGAGTGATCCCTTGATAATCTCTGTCGGAAGTCGGGAGATTACCATCAAGGTCCGCGAACAGTCAAGACCGGAAATTGCGGAGAGAGTGTACCGCCAGTTCCTTAGGGAGCGAGAAGTTCAGAGAGATAGGGATGCTGCCTACGCCCGTCTGTTGTTCGGTCAGGGGATTCACTTAAACTAAGAGACTGCAACCCAACGGATGGAAAAGCAAACTGCGATGCCCACACCAAGTGTTGTAAGGCATCGCAGTTTGTTTATTCTCTAGGAAGGAAATTCGGACGCTAACTTTATGGACTCAGACTAGCTAGTTTACAAATCCGAGAATCAGCGCCAGTACCGCAGCTATGGTTGCAATATTCGCGGCACTCTTAAGGCTCTGATTCTGCTTCTCGGCATGGTTTCGGTAGCTGTCGAACTCATCCCGCAGTTCCTGCAGCTGCCGCTCCAGCCGCTGTTCCCGCATCAGGGCTGCGTTGATCTGGGCAGATGATTGCGTCATCACCCGCTCATCAACGGCTGCCAGGGTAGACTCTGTTGCACTTACCCGCTCCTGCAGTATGGAAACAGCTGCCTGTAGCTCTGCAACGTAATCTCGGAGATCTGCAAGATCCTTGCTGTCAGCTGCTGCACCCTGCTGCAAGATATCTGTCCGCTTGTCTAAGGCGGCGATTCTCTGAGAAATGTTTACAAGGTCTGTCTGGACTGCCTCTAAACTTCTCACCAGATCTTGGCGGAGACCGCTGACATCCTTCATCAATTGACCATCAGCAGAAGCCATGGCTTCTCCTTGTCTTAGGACTTGATCCTCGAGCGCATGCAGGCCTTCAGAGAGTGCACTGGTCTCATCTATGCGGGTCTGTCTCTCCTCCACTAAGGCCTGTCTCAACTGTCCAATTTCAGATGTGAGCTGGGCATCAATTTGGGCACTTTCTTCTTGCCAGCTGATGAGTCCCTGCTCCACTTGGATAAGCTGTTGGGCAACCTCAGAAAGCCCTTTTTCCACCCGATTGATCTCTGCTAGCAGTTCAGCATCGCCTTCCTGCATAGCCTGCTGGAGCAGAGTCATGGCTGCATCCCGTTCCGCAAAGCTGCTTTGGACCTTTACACCCAAAGCCTCCTCCAGTGCTATGAGTGAGTCGGTGTGGAGTGCCAGCATCCGGGTGTGCTCGGCCAACTTTGTCTCGTTGGCTTCAACGGCGGCCTCGGTATCGGCTAGGGCTGCTGCCTGTTTAACAAGCTCATCCTCTAGAGATTGAATCTTACGCCCATGGTCAGCAGTCTGCTGCCTAAGGTCTGCATCGGCGGCATCAAGGCGCCGGGTGGCATCGGCAAACTGCTGCTGCAGTGCGGCAATTTCTGCCAAAATGGCTGCTGCCTGCTCCTGTATAGAGGTGCGGATAGCTGCATCTTCCTGCTCCATGGTGTCGATAACCTTAGTAACAGTCTCATCCATTACCTGAACGCGGCGCTGCGTTTCGGTAACGGCACCGGACAGTTCTTCTCTTTGATTATACCACCGAACAAGTTCATCTCTGAATTCGGTGGAAAGTGTTCGGAGCAGCTCCAAGTCTTCTTGAGTTACACCCAGCTGGCCCTTCTCGATATCTACCAAGAGCCGGCCAACCACTGACGCCAGCGTATACCTGTCAACAGGTCTTTGGCCCTGAAAAGTCCCATCGGTATACAGAGCAAGATAACCTTCCTGGACCAACTTCTGCACGCCCTCATAGGCCCAATGATCTGCAGGTACGTCGCTGATCTGCTGTGCAGTCTGCTGGGCAAAAACAAGATTCCCCTGACCCACTAACAGCAGCAAAAACAGTAGTGCAACTCCTATTCTCCGTATTGTTCTCGACTCCATTTCCTCCCGCCCCCTGTTAGTCTTCTTTGCTCCTTGCTGTCTTTTCGGTACCTTTGATCACCTGGTAATAGTAATCGGTAATTCCATGGGTCCTAGCTCGATGACCTGTCCACTGGTGGTTGTGAGCTTAGTTGCCAGCAGCTGTATGGCATCGGAGCCTTCAGCGCCTGTCACAAACCGAATTGAACACAGATTACCGGTCAATCGACTGGCTCCTACCTGTGAAAGCCCCCGAAGTCTGACCTGGATCATGCCCTGCGATGGCTGCAGCTCCACCTCCACGGCCACGGCGTCTTCCATAACGGCCGACAGAGGTGCCAGGACTTCGCCCCGCTCTACTCCGAGCCGGCCACCAGCTACCCGCATCAGGTCCACTGGAAACTTGAGGAAGAACTCTGCCTCTTCGATGTTTTTCAGATTGTAGCCCCTAATGGCCACTTTCATAGGCGCCCCTGCAATGGTGGGGTCTGTCCCTTCAGTGACGAGCCTAATCATCTGGGGAAGCTGCGGAATACTGATAAACTCATTTACAATCAGCAGCTCCGTAGCACCAGACTCAACCCTTACCGAATAGGGCAGGTTATCACTGGCCACATCGGTCGGGGTTAAGAACCATTGAACCACAGCCGACTCTTGCGGACCCAGATCGCCGCAGAGTTTTGTCTGCCCCTCACCTGGGGCTAGCTGAAGCCCCAAAGGTGCCTGCCACTGGGCATAAACCCAGGGTGCATTCATTTCACCCACATTGGTGATAGTAGCCCTAACGGCAAAGGGTACCGGCTGCAGCCTTCCATCTTCAATTAAGAGACGGGGCGGTGCGGAAATCTTCACCTGCAGTTCTGCAGGCTTAGCGACCCGAACTTGCCGCCGCACCCGATTGGGTTCGCTGTTGGCAGCTTCAACCTTTACTTCGTAGCTGATTTCACCCTTGACGTGTTCAGCCACTTCCACCTGCCAGGCCAGCTGCACCGATTCTCCCACATCCAAGTTGCCCAGTCTGCCGCTGGCTTCCTGTCCAGGAACCAAGGACAAGCCGCTGGGCAGTTCAATGGCTATCCTGACATCCCTAGCCTCACCTTCACCGCTGTTCTCCAGATAAGCGACAACCGGGAACCTCGTCGGACCATCGGGGGCATGTGAGACTACGGCCGGTGATGTGACTCCTAGAGAAAGCCTTCCGGGAGCAATGGTTATACCGCCAAGTCCGTAGTAGGTTACCCAAGTAACGCTCTCACCGGGACCGAGGGTGACCGGATCCCAAAACATGGCAATGGCCGAATCCAACTCAAATTCACCCTTCCGCAGGAAAATGCGGCCGGGGTCAAAATCAAAATCCCAAATATCCTCTGCTAAAGCTCCCCAGTTGCTAAAATACACCCGATTAGGAGGCGTTACCCCTGGACCCCGCAGGGTTCCCTGGGACATGACTTGAGGATCGGCTAAGGAATCGAATGCCTGCCAGAACTCAGGTATTGCTCCTCCGGCAAACAATGTATCGGTAGTAACAGCCTGCTGCTCTACCCTAAATGGGGCACCATCGTTGGCACCCAACATAGTGTCCAGCATGAGCCGCATGGCTACGCTATGGGAAACAGAATCCTCATTGGTCAATGTATAAGCAATCCGGGCCGTATCTTGCAGACCAGTGGTACTGCTTCGGGTGAAACTGAGAATCTGCTCTGCTTTCACCGGCCCAAGTTTATATACCGTGCTGATGGCATTTCCCTGAATAACCTCGGGGCCCGAGATAGGCTCACCAACGGGTCCTTGTTTTCCAGCTGAAGTCTGTGTTGGACCCCCGAACACATAGTTGCGGCCGTCTATTTGGATGGTGGTGTAAGATGTCCACGGATCGGCCATGCCGTAGACCAAAGGCTTGTTCTCATCACCGATTCTGTCAGGATCTCCGCCGGTGGTGTTGATGGAGAACCGGCCGGTGTTTTCTTCGCCTCCGTTGACAATGATGGAAATGTACTCATTGGCAACAATGATGTTGCTGCCGACGTTACTTTCAACCATAGCCCAAGCCTTCCCCACTTCACAGCCGATCAACATGACCGCGACCAGGGCTATTACCAGCCAGCGCCGCATTAATCACCAGCCCCCTAACTCTAGTGTCGTTTCATTGGCGATCTATCGAGGAGCCTTTATTCGTTCCGGACATACCTTACGCCGTCGTAAAGAATCGACACCCGAAACTCCGGCGGACCGCTAAAGGAGACAGTCACCGACAGGATATAGTCCTCCAGCAGCGGCTCCATTCGCCATCCGTTCTCGATAGTCAGACTCGCTACCTGATCTAAGCTTGCTGCCCCGGAAGACTCAATAATGTCAATCCGGGTTGCTCTAGTAGAGCCCTTGGGAACATAGGCCTCCAGCTTGACGGTGCCTGCTAACCCCTCGTTAATTGCATTCTTGGGGTACTGAATCCGGCCCCCGCCTGATACCAAAGTGCTTGCCGCTGGCAGCGGAGGCAGCGGTGGCGGTGACGGCGGTGTCGGTTCTTCCTCTTCATCGCTTTCTGTATCGGAAGGAGAACCACCTGCTTCGCCGGCCGGAGCAGAATCACCTCCAGCCAATACAGCATGTTGACCTTGTTCGCTGGTCAGGACTTGCTCTGCATTGCTGTCAGGCTGCGGCAGAGCCTGTTCGCTAGTTGCTGATTCCGGCTCAGGTTCCGGCACAACCCTGGTGTCAGGAGCCTTTACTTCCTCCTGGGGAGCCGATGTCGTCTGCTGCGGTTTTGGTGTCGATTCTTGCTCAGTCTGGGTTACCACGGCCTTGGTAGTCTCAACCGGTTTAGGTTCTTCCTTTGGTGGCGTGGTTTCCTGACGAGGTGGCGTTTGCTGCTGCGGCTGCTGCCTGACCGCTTGAGTTCTAGGCACCGGTTGCTGGACCTCTATAGGTATAACAGAAATAATCCCGCCTCCAGGGCCGGCAAATAGGCCAGGTCCTACCGCAAAATCCCAGCGGGGAAAGACAAAGAACAACATTGCGTGAAGGATAAGTGAAATCAAAACAAAGGCGCCAAAAGACCGGTCTGACTCATCACCTGTATACATTGGCACACCACCTCCCCTCGGATTGGGTCGACGCTAAAGGGTATATCCTGCTATCGGCCGCGGGGCTCAACTGCAAGACCAAAGCGATATCCTCCCAGCTGCCGAACAACGTCCATTACTTGAACTATATAATCATAGCGAGCCTCCCGGTCGGCTTTGATCACGACAAAAAGGTCTGGCTTTTTCTCCAGTGCTTTGCTGACCTCTGACCTTAGATTATTGGTATTGACCTGACGCTCACCTAAAAACATCCGTCCATCTTTAGCTACGGTAATAGTGATCTGGCTGCTGGCTTGTCTGTCATAACTGGCCGCCCTGGGCAGCTCAAGATTTAGTCCTGCGGGGTGGGTCTTAAAGGTCGTAGCCAGCATAAAGAACACCAAAACAGAAAAAATGATATCGATCAGGGGTACTATTTCAATGGTTGGCTTCTTATTGCGGACAGAGCGGCGGACTATCATCAAACATCACCCCTTGCCTCAAAGATAGCCAACAGCTCGGAAGAGCGCTTGTTGATATCAACTACTATACGGTCGATCAGTCCCGACAGATACGAGTAGATCAATGTACCCGGAATAGCGATGATCAAGCCGGTTGCAGTGGTAATCAGGGCCTCTGCAATTCCCGAGCTCAGAGCAAGGGTATCATCTAGACCGCCTACCGCCGAAATTACCTGAAAACTATTAATAATACCTGTTACTGTACCCAAGAGGCCAAGCAAAGGTGCGGCGGTGATGATTGCATCTAAAAGTCCCAGCCGGCGTTCCATCCGGAAGACCTCTTCATAGGCCACTTCCTCCAACCTCTCTCGGATAAACTGCTTGTCCTTATCATAATGGGCTATCCCTGCCGCCAGTACAGCCGCAACGGGCCCTCTGGTCTTCTTTGCAATCTGGATAGCCTCTAGAATCTTGCCTTGCTGTAAAGCCAGTTTAATATCATCCATCAGATCCTCTGTGTCCACTCGACAGCGAAGCAGGTAGACCAGTCTTTCGAGAGAGACAGCTACCACCAGCACAGAGCAAAGCAGCAAAGGGATCATTACCGGGCCGCCCCGAATGATCAAATCCAGCATTGTTTATACCTCCACTCCGTCCCACATTCATTGGGTAAGACTATTCGACAATCAGGTACCATATCCTTCCTCGTCATTCCCTTGGGAAACTCCCATGAGAATTTCCTCTAAAGGCCTACGTGCTTCCCTGATTTTCCCCCATTGGCATTTTCGACAAGGCAAGAGACAACTCCTGCCGTCAAAAGTCCATCTAGAACAAAGAAAGACGTCGATACGAATAGGGAAATGTCCCCAGGATATGCTACCATCAAGATGCTTTTGGACAGGAGATGGGGTCTATTATGGATAGGGAATTGGAAGCAATACGGGATCGAGCAATGGACCAGCTTAAGCACGATTTAGTGAAAGAGATGGGTCTGTGGGACGTAGTGGAGACCGAAGGCTGGGGGGCATTAGCGGCCAAGGACTGCGGACGCATCGGTGGAAAGATGGCATCGAGGATAAGCCCCAACATTCTCCGGAAGATTGCTGACATAAGTCAAACACAGGGCAAGTAGGCCCCGGACCATTGAATGAAAAAAAGAAGGCGGTGACCATATCGTCTACCGCCCTGCATCTTTCTAGCCTGCCAAAGAACAGTATTGTGGATGCAGTTCATAAAACTCGTCCTTGAGAATGCGCATCAGGTAAATTTCCCTCAGCTCCTCGGAACTCCAAGTCCGGATGAGCTTACCTTCTTTCCTAAATCCGGCTTTCTCATAGCAGCGAATTGCAGCCCGATTGGTGCTGGCGACACGCAGGTATATGCGGGAAAGCCCCATTTCACCAAAGGCGTAACGTAGGAGGGTGGTAACACTTTCCACTCCATAACCCTTTCCCCGATAATCACCTTCGCCGATGCGAATGCGAAGTTCAGCATCTCCGCTGCGCCAAGCAATGTGGTCCAGTTCAATATCACCGATGGGCACTTCATCCCGGGTACTAATCACCAGCCGCCGAACATGCCGGTTGCTGCGCTGTTTTTGATACCACTCCTGACAATCTGCCAAAGTCTCGGGATAACCGTCATCATCCATATAATGGCCTACTTCCGGATCCCTGGTCCATTTGATTATTGCAGGAAAATCCGACGACAGAATCGGCCGTAAGATGATCCTCTCCCCTTCAATCTTCATGGTTGCTGCCACCTCTTTGCCTACAGTATCTGCTGCATTGTCTAAGCCGCGAAATCTGGTACATTTGGTACAGTTACTGGCGGGCGATATTTTAGTTAGGACTTCTACGTAGACTTCTACTTAAGCAGAGCCTAACCTTTAGGCAATAGCAGCCAGTCATACCACCGGGCAGCAAAGGTGACACCTAATAATCCATCAGAGATTCCCGCAGTAAGCCGGTAATGCGTCTTTCCAGTCTTGACACCTGTCCCTGGGAGATCCCGAGCATTGCCGCGACTTCACTTTGGGTTCGCTCTTGTATAAAACGCAGGACAACAATGGCCCGGTCCCTAGGGGACAGTTCCTCACAAGCCTGCTTTAAGGCGTAGCTTTCTATCCACATATCCGACTCCGGCTCTACCCCCAGTCTATCTTCCAGGTGAAGGCTGCTTTCATTGTCTTCGTGGATGACGTCATGGATGGACAGCATAGGGGTAAATGCCTCCAAAGCCTCTACTACTTCCTCCCGCTCCACACCCAACTCGTCACCGATTTCCTTTGGTGTGGGCATCCTACCTAAACGCTGCTCCAAGCTGTCCCGTGTCCTGATGACCGCCGCGGCTTTCTCCCGCAGGGTGCGGCCAAGCTTGATGGCTCCCTCCTCCCGGAGAAAACGGCGGATTTCGCCCATGATCACCGGAACCGCATAAGTTGAGAACTGCACATTGTAGGAAAGATCAAAGTTGTCAATTGCTTTGACAAGTCCGATACAGGCTACCTGAAACAAATCATCAAGTTCTCCTCTGCCGCTGAAGCGCTGAGCAATGGACATAGCTAAACGCAGGTTGGCCTCGATCAGTCGTTCCCTTGCTGCAGAATTGCCTGCTTGTGCATCAGCAAGGAGTTCATAGACTTCCTCGGGGCTTAAGCTCAAAGCTGGAGGCAGTTGGATTTTGCCTGAAGGCACTTCCATGGTGCTCGCTCCCTAAGAATGCACTCGGGCTTGAGTCGGTGACTTGGCCATGAACAGAGAGGTTCCTTTACCTGGCTTTGAATCGATTACCAGCTCGTCCATGTATTCCCGCACAAAGACCAAGCCCAGTCCCATCCGCTCTTCAGGTTCTGTAGTAAAAGCCGGCTCCAAGGCCTGCTTTACATCGGCGATACCCCACCCCTCGTCCTCTACTGTTATCTCCAACCGATCATCAGCCAACCGGCAGGTAATGGAGATCTCGCCCTCGGTACCCTTATAGCCGTGGATTACGGCATTGGATACCGCTTCCGATACTGCAATTTTGATCTCATCAAGTTCGTCGAGGGTAAACTCCAGTTGTGATGCAAAGAGAGCAACAGCGGTTCGGGCAAAACCGATATTGGCTGCCTTGCTGGGAAACCGCATCACCACCATGTTTTCAACAGTTTCCATCATCATCTTCCCCCAATCTGAGCCAGTGCTTGTTCTTCAGTATCGGCGAACTGCATAATCCGTTCCATGCCGGCCATTGTCAACAACCTCCGCACCGGATCCACAGCCTTTAAAGCCACCACTTTCCCTGCCCGGGCTTGAATCTGTTTGTACCGCCCCAAGAGAACACCAAGACCTGAACTGTCGATAAAGTCAACATTTTCCAGATCCCAAATCAAGTGATGAACCTTGGAATTCTCCGCCAAGGCCGCATCCACCCGTTCCTTTACCTCAGCGGCTGTAGCTAGGTCCAGCTCGCCTCCCAAAGATACAATCAATGCCCTTCCCATCCGCCTGATCTCTATATCCACCCTCTGCCCCTCCATGAATTAATCCAATCAACACTACAGTAATAAAGGATAGGTGTCCTTTGAATGTATTTTCACGCACATCTGATAAATTCCTGCTAGATATTACTTGCTCCAGAGCAATAGGACCTCCTGAAAGCAAAAAGAGGAGCCCTTAAGCTCCTCTTTACAGCTAGCTGCCCAATGGGCACACTATTACCTTGCAGCATCAGGCCCTCTAGAGGACCTTTGTCCCGTGCCAGGATACGATGCCGGCTACTCCCCCGGGACGAGGCTTTGCAGCAGCCGTTTAGACATTCTCAGCAGCATCTGGAATATATTAGCCCTCTCTACATCACTATCTGCTACTATTTCTACCCGGGCGATTTCTACGCCGTTTCGTTTGATCACCAGCTCACCCAATACTTCACCTTTCTGTAAAGGTGCGACCAGCTCTTTTTTCCAGTCTATCTCCCGGGTCAACTCCCCTTGAGTGCCCCGGGGCACCCCCACAGTGAGTTCTTCTACAGTACTCACAGACACCTTTTCTTCCTTACCCCATGAAACCACCGCCTCACCCAGGGGCTCACCCGGCCGGGCAATAGTTACCGGTTCATAGGTGCGGAAACCGTAGTCCAGCAAAGTCCTGGTATCTTTGCTGCGGGCGTCCTTGGTAGGAGCTCCCAAGACCACTGAAATTAGCCGCATTCCATCCCGCTCTGCTGTGGCAGCTAAACAGAAACCTGCTTCTGAAGTCATTCCGGTCTTAATGCCGTCTAAGCCTGGGTATCCGTAGCGCCTGCCGGATCCCAGAACCCTGTCCAAAAGGTCGTTGAGGGTATATAAATGGGGTTTACCCGTAGTTTCGGGGCGCATAGTATACTCGTGGGTCGACACCAGTTCAATTAGGTGGGGAACCCTCACGGCGTGGCGGGACAGGACCGCAATATCATAGGCGGAGGAGTGGTGCTCTGCATCTATGCCCAGGGTCCGGGGAGGCAGTCCGCTGGCATTGCTGAAAACCGTATTCTTCATCCCCAACTCCTGTGCCCGCCGGTTCATCTCGGCGGCGAAATTGGCCTCTGACCCTGCCAAATACTCAGCCACAGCAACAGCGGCATCATTTGCTGAGCCAACTGCAATGGCATAAAGCATATCTTTCATGGTCATCTGCTCTCCGACTTCCAGCCAAATCTGGGAGCCCCCCATATTGGCAGCATATTCACTGGTGGTAACTAGATCATCGAAAGAGGCCTTGCCGGCTTCTATCGCTTCCAATGCCAGTACTAAGGT
Source organism: Bacillota bacterium (assembly GCA_012727675.1). Taxonomy (GTDB): domain Bacteria; phylum Bacillota; class Limnochordia; order DTU087; family DTU087; genus DTU087. Next base: position 5,802 of record JAAYGR010000155.1, on the reverse strand, counting down.
CATTATCTTGGTGATGCTTGCCATGGGAAGAGCAGCATGCATGTCTTTTTCGTATATCACCTCACCTGATCTGGCCTCCATGAGGACAGCTGCCTTTGCCGATATGTCAAGTTCTTGGCCCCAGACTGGTACGACACCAATGGCGGTAAGGCAGAGTGCAGTCAGCAAGATGATAGCGGTAGTTCTCTTCTGGACCAATGGCAATTGAATCCCTCCTCTGCCGTGTCTTTTCTGCATCCTATCTTCTACTGCTACATTTTATAAGCTATGTCTTGCCGGCCGTGGTTATGCCGGGATCTACCTGGAAACACGAGCCAAGATCAGCGAAAGGGGCTCTACGGAGCGATCGCCTATCTCAATGGAAGCCTCTACCTTTCTAACTGCATTCTCAACTGCTTCAGAGTTAGGTCCGTAGACCCTTGCTATCACCTGTCCTGCTTCGATCTTATCGCCCACTTTCACCAATACTTCTAAACCTGCACCCAGGTCAATGTCGTCCTCAATTCGCCGCCGCCCGGCCCCGAGCTCCATAGCGATTAGGCCGATCCTCTTGGTATGTATCCGGTTAACATAACCGGAACTAACCGCGACAGCATCTAAACATACCGGTGCCTGAGGCAGGAGCTCAGCTTCTTCGATGATTCTGGGATCACCACCCTGGGCTGCAACCATTGCCCGGAACCTTTCTATCGGTAGACCTTTCTCCATGACCTCCAGCAGCACCTGCCGACCCTCTTCAGGGCTGTCTACCTTGCCTGCCTGAATCAACATCTCGGCTCCCAGGGCCAAACAAAGCTCGGTTAAGTCTTCAGGGCCCTCTCCCTGGAGTGTGGCGATGGCTTCCCGCACCTCCAGGGCATTGCCAACGGCATGGCCTAGGGGCTGGTCCATATTGGTTACTAAGGCTGTAGTACGGCGCCCGATCTTAGCTCCGATATCCACCATGGTCTCGGCCAACAGCTTCGCCCTAGATAGTTCCTCCATGAAAGCTCCGCTGCCTGTCTTTACATCCAAGACAATGCGGCTTGCTCCAGCGGCTATCTTCTTACTCATAATGGAGCTGGCAATCAGGGGGATGGAATCTACCGTGGCAGTTACATCCCGGAGAGCATACAGTTTCTTATCAGCCGGAACCAGATTGCCGGTCTGCCCCACAACGGCCAGTCCGGCTTCTTCAACAGCTTGAATAAACTCAGCTCTGTCTAAATCGAAGCGAAATCCCGGAATGGAACTCAGTTTGTCCAAGGTACCGCCGGTATGTCCTAGCCCGCGACCCGACATTTTGGCTATTTTCACTCCAGCTGCCGCAACCCACGGAAGCAGCACTAAGGTGGTCTTATCTCCCACTCCACCGGTGGAGTGCTTGTCTACCAGTACTTCCCCCAACTCCGGCCAAGTCAGTACTTCCCCTGAATCAACCATGGCCATGGTGAGCTCTGCAGTGGCTTCTGCACTCAACCCTTTGAAATAAACAGCCATACACCAGGCTGCCATCTGGTAATCGGGTATGGTGCCCTTTGTATATCCATCGATCAAGAATCGAATTTCCTCCCGAGAAAGCCTATGGCCGTCCCGGGTCTTGGTGATGATATCATACACCCTCACGGCATTCACCCTTCCTTTACTCCAAGCTTGACGCCAAGAGATTCCAGAAACTGGTGCCTGGTCCCTCCCAAGAAAGGCCGAAGAATTCGGCAATGGATGCAGCTGCATCGGCAAAGGTTTCCCGGACTCCAATGGGAATGCATCTGTTAAGGCGTGTACTGGTCACTAGCAAGGGCACATATTCCCGGGAATGATCCGTACTCTCTGTTGTCGGATCACAGCCGTGATCCGCAGTGATGACTAGAAGGTCATTGGGGGTCAGCTTTTTCAAGATAGGTTCCAGTTTCAAATCCAGCTGTTCAAGGCCTCTGGCGTAGCCTTCCGCATCGTTTCTATGTCCCCACAGTGTGTCAAAATCAACAAAGTTGGCAAAGATGAGGCCTTCATCCTGCAGCTCATCCATGGCCTCAAGCACCGCTTCCTGAACCTCGTTGTTGTTGTGGGCTGGGAAGGCCCTGGTAATTCCCCGGCCTGCGAAAATATCCGGAATCTTGCCGATGCCGTAAACAGCGTATCCGGCCTCGGACAGGAAGTCCAGTACAGTGGGTCCGACTGGAGGCAGGCTGAAATCCCGGCGGCGGTCGGTTCTTTTCAAGGCACCGGGTTCACCGATGAAGGGCCTGGCGATAACCCGTCCCACCCCATGTTCCCCCTGCAGCAGATCTCTAGCTATCTCACAGACCTCATACAGCCTGTCCAAGCTAATGACTTCTTCGTGGGCTGCAATCTGGAATACGCTGTCTGCCGAAGTGTAGACTATGGGGAATCCTGTTGTCATGTGCTCTTCCCCAAGCTCTTTGATGATCTCAGTACCCGATGCTGGCTTGTTTCCCAGAACCCTGGTACCGATCCGCTGCTCAAAGGCGCTGATTACTTCCTCAGGAAATCCGTTGGGATAGACTGGAAACGGCCGGTCTAGTATAACTCCCATCATCTCCCAATGGCCTGTTGTTGTATCCTTGCCGGGAGACTTTTCTGCCATTTTTCCCCAGGCGGCCTTGCAGGCCTTGGTGGGACTCACACCTTTGATGGGCACGATGTTGCCCAGTCCCAGTTTTTCCAGATTTGGCAGATGCAGCCCCCCTACTGCCTCAGCCACATTCGGCAAGGTAGCGCTGCCTTCATCGCCGTATTCTGCTGCATCCGGCAGCTCTCCAACTCCTACGCTGTCCAAAATCAAGACTATGATTCTGCGCTTGTCCATACTGTGAACCCCCGGCCCCAAACCCTAGGGGCTGGTGTCCTCCTCTCTATCCAATGTCTAGACACCGACTATCTCCAGCAGCACCCCTCTTGATTTAATTATAGCCGCAAGTTTAGAGTCCCTTGCAATAAACGAAGGCATGTTACTCTCAGCATTACACCAGTGGCACTTCTGTAAAGACTTCTAGGTTGCCTGCTGGTTACCTGCCGCCGCTGCCTCCACGGATTTTCACCGGCAACCTAAAGCCGGCAGCCTAGAATAGAGAGAAGCCGCAAGTGATACCTGCGGCTTGTCCGGGAGTCCACAGCTTGACGGCGGGAACTCCTCCGGTACGATGGGTGGTTCAGTCTCATATTTGTCAATTCTGGGCCTACCACTGACTAGCCAAAGGGCGAGGATGATAATCAAGAAGATGATCAGCGGTTTAGCAATTGCCCTTAGGCGCCGGCCTAATCCCCGCAAGGAGATCACCCAAATCACCGCTATCCCCCATTTCATCCGCTGAGTCCTGAGAAGCTTTTGCCAAGCGGTTGACTAAAGGTAACGGGATGCCGTTTCGATGAGTGTTGGTGTGACGAAGGCCTCCACTAAAGTTGCTGCGCCCATCAATCCGCATGCTGCAATTGTCAGCAGGGCGGTTCGGAAAAACTGCTGGTACATGTTGATGTCCCGGCGTCCCATCAGGATTCGTAAAGCAGACCAGGAAAAACTCAAGGCTGCGCCGCCGGCCAAGATAATGGCAGGGACTACCAGGAGGTTATGTGGAACCACCGACACAACTGCCAGGGCAATGCCTTTGAAGACCATTTCCTCCACCATGAAGCCTACGGTAAATCCCAGGACAAAGCCCCGAAGGAAGAGTAGAGCCAGAACGAAGGGTGCTCCCAATACAGATAATCCCAAGAGCCATATCAGCCCTACGGTCTTAGCGATGTTCTGGAGAAAGGTTTGACGGACGGCGGTGGGTGAGCCGGCGGCTTCAGTGTTGGGCAAGGCTTCAAAGAAGGTTTGAATGTAACCTGCTAGGTCGTCCCGCTGTTCGGCACTTAAGGCCTTGACGGCAAAGGCTCCGCTGATGGTACCCATGATAAAGACCACAAAAACGAACATATACGCTGCAGTGCGGCGGCGAAAATAGCCTTGGAAAGCTCCCGGTACTTGTCTGGCCATGGCAGCGCCTCCCTCTTGCCCCCACTGCGGTTCCCTTCTTGTCACACCATCCTTATGCGTTCTCTGGGCGGTTTATGCTAGGGAGTTACAGCAGGTGGGAAACATCATTGACGCTGACTAGTTCAAGGTTCGTGATATTACTGCCTTGGATAATACTGATGCCGCCGTTGTCTAGGGTATGCTGGGGGTGATCCCGGCCTTCAATCCACGCCAAAAGGGCCCGCAGAAGCCCTCCGTGGGACACCACGATTCCCCTCTGCCCCGGGTATTCAGTCAGTACCCAATCTAAGGCCTTGATGGCTCTTTCCCTGAGTTCTGCCAAGGTCTCACCACCACCGGGGGCTGTTCTCAGGGGGTCTTCCCGGCTCTTCTGCCATTCTTCAGGATACAGCCCTTGGATCTCAGCTCTGGTCATTCCCTCCCAGCGCCCGTAGTCCCGCTCCCGCCAGAGGGGACAGATGATTACCTGAAGTCCAAGTCTTTGCCCGATGGGTACTGCAGTATCCCGTGCTCGGATGAGATCGCTGCTGATCAAAAAACTGGCCCCTACATCGGCTAGACGCTCCGCTGTCCGGTGGGCCTGGTCCCGACCTTTATCGGTCAGAGGGATGTCTGTCTGCCCTTGATATCTCTTTGCCTGGTTCCATTCGGTCTCGCCGTGCCTAATGAGATAGATCCTGGTCATTTCATCGACTCCCTTCAGCATCTCTGGTGGTCCTGGACCCGACCATAGCGTCCACCGCCGCCCTCGGCTACCACCAATTGCCCCTCCCTGGCAGCAGCGACGTTTTCAGCCACCTTCGTTCCAACCACTTCTTCCAGATCTTCAAAGGATGCTCCGTGGAGTATCTCCATTTCGGTGCCGAAGACCTCCAGCAGCTTTGTTAGGGTCTTTTTGCCCACTCCAGGGATGAACTCCAGGGGAACCTGGTGAATATAAGGGGGACGGTCTGGGGGATGTATGGGTTCTGCTTCATCGGCGATGGCGGTGATGCGATCCAGCACACCGACTACGATCTTATCACTGTCACACCTGCTGCACTGGTAAACAGGGGGAGCACCGTTAACTACCGTTTCACACTTAAGGCAGAAGGTCCGGTGGTACTTACCCAAGCGGGGATCTAGGCCGTAATTGGCCAAAATCCTGTTTTCGGGATCACCAGCCAGGGCTTTGCAAAAATGGGCAAAGTCGGGTTTCGTCAGCTGGAGCTTGTTGTATTCCCGGGCAATTTTGGGAAGAGAATGGGCATCCGAATTGCTCAGAAATCTCACAGTGGATAGTTCATGGAGTCTGTCGGCCAAGTAGGTATCGGCACTTAACCCCAACTCTAAGGCAGTAAAGTCAATCCCAACTTCGGCTAAGCGCCTTACGCAATTGCCGTAAACGCTCTTGAAGGGGGTAAAGGCATGGGCCGGCAAGAAAATCCCTGCAAGCTCCCGCACTACAAACTCACTGATTTCCTGAATTTCAAGACTGGCCCGCTGGGAGCTGAGGGAAATGTTTGTGATGGCTCTAGATAAGAACCTGCTCAGCTCCTCCATTGTCTCCAAGGATGGGGTAAAGGCAAGGAAGTGGGCACTACCTCCTTGAGGTCCCCCGAGCTCAATCTCTGCCCCTAGAAGTAAGGTGACATGTCCCCGATAATCCAATCCCCCACCCGGTAGCTCTGTCAAGTCTCCTTTATCAACTAGTGATCGAAGGTCCTTCAACACAGGTGGAGAAGCGCAGTCGACGATGCCGGCAACTTGAATTCCTTTGCGCTCTGAGCATTCCTCTAGAATTCCTTCTACAGTTAAGGCCGGTGAGGCTGTAATCTTCACTG
>JAAYGR010000154.1 GCA_012727675.1 Bacillota bacterium | reverse complement strand
GCGCTTTCAGCCACCCAATCCACCGGCTTATCCCTCAAAGCCCGCTTCGCATCGGCGTCAGCAGCCTGAACCACCTCTGCCGGCGACATCTGATTGCGCAGCATTTCCTCTAGCCGAGTAAGTGCATTCTCCAACCTTGTCGGCCACTCGCCTGGGAAAATGGTGTAGGGAATTTGTTTGGCCAGGGTACCGATCACTGGATCCTCGACAATCCGGGGATGGTTCCAGAGACGCAAAGCTCCCGGCACAGTTCCCATCAACAGGTTGGATGTAACCTGCAGTTCATCGGTGGCTTCACTGATCCACCACTGTATGAATTTGAAGGCCTCTTCCTTCTTATCCTGAGGCACTGCCTTGAAGACTGCATATCCGCACTCGTAGTTGTTTCTGGAGACGGCTGGTTCAGGGCTGCCCGTCCAGGTTGGCAGCATGACGGCACCGTAGTCTACCTCGGGATAGTTGGCATCCATGAAGCCGCCAAACCACGTCCAGGCATAAGCCATCGCGGCATGACCAGTACCAAAGGCCTCGGTAGAAACCAGGAAGCCCGGTGAATTGATCTTGTACTTGTAATACATGTCGTAGAGAAGCTGGGCAACTTTAATGCCGTTTTCATTGTTCCAATCAACGCTCTTGCCGCCCTCTGCATAGGTCATGTTTCCAAGCTGATACATCAAATCATTGAACATGAAGCTGCCGTGGGCGTTGAAGGCAAAGCCTGCCCTTTCCACTTCACCTTGGGCATTGTACTTGGTCAGCTTCTGGGCAAGTGCTATAAAATCATCCCAGTTAGAAGGAATCTGGCTGGGATCCACACCCTCGTCGGCGAAGATGCCCTTGTTATAGAAAATCAAGGAGGACATCAAGCCGGTGGGATGGTAATAGAACTTACCGTCATGGACAAAGGCTGCCTCAAAGGCAAAGAACTGCTCCTGCATTTCTCCCATTGGAAACAGTGATTCGGGATACGGTTCTAGAAGCTGTTCAAACACACTGTGCTGGGCATTGTGAAACATGGCTATGTCGGGAACCTGACGGGCGGCTGCCCCAGCCAGCAGCTTCTTCCAATAGTCCTCATAGGGAATGATCATGAATTCGAATTCGATATCAGGATTGATTTTCTGATACTCAGCCACAGCCTTCTGTGCCAGCTCGACCCGGGGCTGATGCCAATCCCAAACAGTCAGCTTAGTCTTGGCAAAGGCTCCAACTCCGCAGCTGAGCACCATGGTCAGCAGTAGAGCTGTTACCAGTACCGCCTTCATTGGACTCTGTCTCAACACTATGCAGTTCTCCCTTCTAGATATTTTGTGCTCGGACTCCTACCTCCAAAGTTCCCTGAAGCTATCCCTCCTCTCCATGACATCTTTCATATGCTGCCGGGTAATCTGTGAGCCCGGGGAATTACTCTGAGTTATGAGACAGCTCTCTTCAGTCCCACTTGAGCTTCCCTTTGCCCGATTCGGATCTTTATGTATATTTGAGCTTTGCGCTTTTCTGGTGCGTATTCCT
>JAAYGR010000153.1 GCA_012727675.1 Bacillota bacterium | reverse complement strand
TATTCGATCGGAATACTCACTCAAACAATCCTCCCTATCCTACGGGTACATATGAATGGATGATGTTTTGGAAATGTGCATAGATTTTGAGCAGCAAGTTCTGTCCATCAGTTGCTCATGCATTTTTTATAACAGGGCAATACTGGGCGGACATAGAAACACCCTCACACGCAAAAAAGCCCGCTAAACGGGCATATCAGCACCAGACAACACTATAGAACATTAGTTCTATCGATTCCCACCTTCGGCACCATATATGAGAAGCAAACCCCGGCATGAGCCGGGGTTTTGCTGTAACACAACCATTGAGGGACGCGAGTGCGGCTGCGGCGACTGACTAACCCTGCCGGGCATCAAATCCTCGTGGCCTCTCCTGCCAAGTGAGATAACCGTCAGGAAAGAAAAGGGGTTTCACTCAATTGAGGGAAATACTCATTATTCTAGCAATCATCGTAAAGGGAAAAGCTATGACTAGAGAAGTCAGGCACCAGGTAAGCTGACTTGGAAAGGGTGATGAGTATGGCAAAAATTGGTATTGTGGTTGGGAGTCTGCGCGAAGAGTCTTTTTCCAAGAAAATCGCCAATAATGTGGCTGAGTTGTTTCCGGACAGCTGTACAACTGAGATGATTGAGATCGGCAATCTCCCCTTGTACAACGAAGAGTATGATGACAATCCTCCACCGGAATATGGACCTTTTCGGTCAAAGGTGAAGGGCTTTGACGCCATTTTGTTCGTGACCCCTGAGTACAACCGTTCCATACCAGGTGTCTTGAAAAACGCCATCGATGTTGGCTCCAGGCCTTATGGTCAAAGTGTCTGGGCCGGTAAGCCGGCTGCCATCATCAGCCAATCCATCGGTACAGTAGGTGGGTTTGGGGCTAACCACCATTTGCGTCAAGTACTGACGTTTCTAGACATGCCGATCCTGCAGCAGCCAGAAGCATATCTGACCAATTCACCAGGCCTCTTAGACGAAAACGGCCAGATCAACAACGAGGCTACAATTCGATTTCTCCAATCCTTTGTGAACGCCTTCTTGGACTTGCTTGAGAGGTATCAAGCTTGAGAAGGCGCCGCAGCGCGGCAGTAGAGGGGAGAGCTCCTGCAGAGAGCGAGTGCGGGAGCCCTTCCCGTGTGCGTTATCTAGCGGTACTCTATCAGTATTCCGTCAAAGCAAGCAGGGGCCCCGTATCCTGGACGGCCGGGAGAATCACAAGGTCAACTAAAGTGCCTAAGGCTGCTCACTTCTTTGAGAGTGCTTGCTCGAATACATCAATGAATCAATGTGTCTCTTGAACTCCGCCAGTGTCATGCCAGCCTCTCGATCATACACTGCGTATCCCATGCTGACAGATAATCTATAGGGGTGGGAGTTGGTTTCATTGAATTGTAGGAGACACATTCTGATCCTCTCAGACAGCTGCGCCAGCTCATACTCGCTCACGATGTCGGATATGATGCAAAACTCGTCACCTCCGATGCGGGCGATGAAATCAGTCTCCCCAATACATTAGCAGAAAAGCCTGGCCGCAGTTCGCAATGCTTCATCACCCACATCGTGGCCGAGGACGTCGTTGATCGGCTTGAAGTTGTTCAAGTCCAGCATCATCGCTGAGAATGCCTTTCTCTCCTTGCTCGAATCGATCTTCTCCTGCAGATAAAGGTCAAGCTTCTTGCGGAGCCACTTGACATGGCATTGCCCCTTTTGTTGGATGACGATATCATCAGAAAGAATGGCACTGGCAGGTGATCTTTCCAGGAAATTGCGACTGGTGCATAGAATAGTGATAGGTCAGAACAGGGGGGGAGCACATGGATCTTACCATCCGCAAAATCGAATCAAGTGATATCGGTATTCTGAAAGAGATGTTGTACCACGCGATCTTTGTGCCAGAGGGGACGCCAAGGCCGGACAAGAGCATTGTGGATCGGCCCGAGCTGAAAAGGTACATTATCGACTGGCAGCATCCGGAAGATATCGGCTTTGTTGCTGTGGCAGATGGACAGGCTATCGGAGCAGCATGGGCTCGTCGGTGGAGTTCAGACAGCCCAGGGTATGGGTTTGTAGACGAACACACGCCGGAGCTGAGCATAGCAGTACTGCCTGATTATCGAGGGCAGGGGGTTGGAACAAGGCTGCTTAGCCGGCTGCTTCAGGAGCTAAAAGGTTTAGGGGCTGCAGCAGTCTCCTTAAGTGTTGACCTTAGGAATCCCGCAGTACATCTGTATGAGAGGTTTGGCTTTACCATTGTCGAAGCTAGAGGCACGTCCTGTGTGATGCAATGCAAGTTGTAATGGGCATGAGGCAGCGGATGAGATTGTTAAGATAGAACCGCTCCCCGGCATCCAGGGAGCGGTTCAGTACTTGGGTCTTTATCTAAGGACGGACTGCAAGTTGAGTGGATGTCCTGCTTGAGCCTGCCCAACCCCTGCTCGGAAGGCGATATAGCTCACTATCGTATCAGGTGTCAGGGAGTCAGCTGTGATCCGATTGGGGAAGCCGATTTCCAGCTCAAGGCACATATCTCCCCTTTCCCTGAAACGCCTGAAGTCCCGTTCTAGCTCTTTGCTTGCTGCAGGCACATTTACCATGAGAACTGGCCCGTAGCCGCCTTCCGTCTGGGTAATGCAAGCATCAGCGTCAGGGTGAAGCAGCAGCTGCCCTTCCGGGAGAGACTCTGCTATCTGAGATAGGTTGGCGGTCCCCTCCGGGTAGATGATATATTCCTTCACCTGGTAGTTAGGTGCAAAGCGCTCCTCTAAGTAG
>JAAYGR010000152.1 GCA_012727675.1 Bacillota bacterium | reverse complement strand
GTCATAGACTCCGCCCTCAATGCTGCCGGGGTGCCTGGACTCAAACTCTATCTCCACCAAAGCTCCGGAGTCTTGCTCCCAGGGAGTATCGCCGAGGACAAGGTTGCCAACTGTGATCTCACCTTCTTTTATATCTTCTACTTTCCACTCATTTGGCTTGAAATTCACCTGGTAACCCTTGTATTCTGCATAGGCAGGGTCGTATTTTAAGGTTACCTGGTAACCCTGCACGTCGCGGATGTTCTCTATCTTGACTGCTACCGTAAAGGTATCGCCAACTGGTATATCGGACGGCTCCGCCTCTGCGCTGAGCAGGTTATAGGCTTGGGTTACTGTCACGGTTCCGGCAGTTACGTTACTGCCTTCGCCAACGACTACCGTCAATATACCGGAGGCACCTGCCGGGACATTAAATGCAATGCTGTAATTCCCGTTTTCATCTGCCTTCACGGCATCAAAGAACACTATATTCCCCGCTTCATCAATTATTTTAAGGGGAACCCATGCCAATGGAGCCGTTTGGCCTGAAGCTATAATGCTTTCTCCGGCTTCTGCCGTCTTTCTACTTAAAGTCAAATTTATCTTCTGATCAGCTGTCTCCTTTATCATGGTATAGCTGTCAATTATCTGGCCCTTGTCATCTTTTGCCGTCAAGGTCAGGATATCGCCATTGATTTCAATAATTTGGTAGTTGCTGACCCAGGCCAGTTCTTTGGCAATATAATCGAAACCGGGGCCAGGACCGTAATACTTTGTCCCCGCATTACCCATAATGTAGACGATACCCTCTCCGTCCGGCTGGACCCGGCCATCGCGCAGGGGTTTGGTCCGCATATAGACATGCTGGTGCCCGACGAAGACCATATCCACCCCACATTGCTCAAAAAGCGGCACCCAGTGCTCTTGCAGGACATCCGCGCGCCAATCATAGACCACCGGGTAGGGGGGGTGATGGAAGACAAGGAACTTCCAGCGCTGTCCGCTGTTCTCCAGATCGTTTATCAGCCAATTGGCGACCTTTTCATAATCTCCAACACCGGGAATGCCCATGAAATTGCTGTTTAAGACGGCAATATGAGAGTTTCCGTAGTCAAAAGAGTAGATGGTATGCTCGTATCCCTGCGGCCCGTTCCGGGGCAGGGCAAAGGACTTCCGAAACAGCTCTGAATCATCGTGGTTGCCCACCGCCGGCATCAGCGGAATTTTTCTGAAAACCGGCCAGGCCGCCGCGAAAAACTCCTGCCACTCCGCGGCGCTGTGACCCTGATCGACCAGGTCCCCGCCAAGAAGGGCAAATTTCAAATCAGGGTTTTCAGCCGCAATATGTTCCAGCATCTCACCCCAAAAGGCATACCCCTCCTGGACATCGCCCATGTAGAGGAAGGAAAACTGATCGTCCGTTTTTGCGGTGGTAAAGCTGGCAGGTTCGCTCCAGGCCCCCTCCCGGCCGACACGGCAGACATATTCTGTACCGGGAGCAAGCTCCCGGAGAGTAGCTTCAAAACGAAAGTGCCCCTCGTAGAGATCCTTCCTCTCTCCGGTTACCTCCAGTGCACCTTCAAAGCTACCACTAAACCCGGCGGCAGGAAGGTACTGCACCCTGTTTTGTGTAATATCAGTTCCTGTTCTCCAGGAGATGGTCTGCGTGGTCAGGGGATCCTCCGTCCAAGAGAGGATGAGATAGTCGGGCAGTCCGGTGTTGGGATCACCGGTAACCTCTGCGGCAGAACCCACATCCACAGCAGGGGGAAATGAAAAGAGTAGAGCCAGAAATGCCAAGCAAATGAAAGCCTTCCCGATACCAGACTTAAAGGCATACTTGAAAGAAAACATTTCTTCTCCCCTTATTATTTTAGTACTACGGCAAGGTTGGGGCTTAGATTATCCCAAGTTTTGCCCAACCTAGCCTTTCACTCCGCTTGCCTTACTTTCTTCGTAAACATCACTACTGCAAAATTACCGGGTTATGGTCCTCGGCATTGCTCAACTCATCCACAATATAAACCTTGATCACATCGCCGGCCTGCACATTAAAGCCGGCCTGAGCGGTCCCAACCTGGTCAAAATCAGCCCTGGTAGCGTTGAGCTCCAGCTGAGTGCCGTTTCTCAAATGGGTAAAAACCACGGTTTCCTCACCGCTGTGGGAAACTACCGGTTCAATACCTACGGTAAAATATTTTAACCCGGAGACACCAGCATTTACTGTCATGGTTTTGATACCATCTGCAGTCTCCCCAACGGTATAAGCCTCATTCTCCATTGGTGTAACTTTATAGCTCGGCTTCTCAGGAACCAGGTCAATACGCACAATCTGCCCAATGGATGTTTGCCCGCTGACAGCCGGCCCGACAAGCCGCAGCGGCCAACTGCTGTCGGACTCCGGTATGGGCGTCCCGTTTAATCTATTGGCGACAATGTAGTTGCTGTTGCGGATAATATCCTTGCTGTCGAGCGTTACCGTATAACCGTCGGCCGCGGTGAGCACCACCTGGTACCCGGCAAGAGCCAGCTCATCGTTGAAGTTGAAGTGGTCAGGACCTTCATCGGGGTCATCATCGACCATGGCCACCAGCAGCCGGAGCGGCATGCCCCCCCACACATTTCCTTCGTCATCTGTCCAGGAGACGCGGTGGGTAGGACGGCAGGACAGGGCCTCCTCGAAGTAGGCTTTGGTTACGGTAGTCTCCTTTGCCCCGGAGAGTTGAAGTGTCCAGTCCGTAGGGATGGTCCCTCCCGTTGAGATAACAGTTTTTACTGCAGCGATAGCCGCTGCCTTGACGGCCGTTAAATCTGAGGGGTCGTCGATACCGGCGGCGTAGT
>JAAYGR010000017.1 GCA_012727675.1 Bacillota bacterium | reverse complement strand
GATATCCAGCACCACTGGGATTGTGCAAAGGGCTTTGGCAAAGCCTGCAGGGCTTGTAGTCTCCTGTCCAGTAGTACCCTCTTCGAGACACAGCACTGTATCACATGCCGAGCCCTTTGCCCGCTGACTCGAAGCTGTATAAGGACAAAATCCGCGCCCTCTACAGCCTTCTCCTTGATTGGGTGAGCTCCACGCGGAATGGGTCTCCCGCCTTGGCTGCCATGCGCTAACCAGACCGCCCACTATTTTAAGCCTCTTTCTGTCAACATCCGTCAGGCATAAAGAGCTCAGGCTCAGTTCGCCGGTATATGCGATCAAACCTTCCACTAGCTCCGGAGTATAGGTACTGCCGCCGCCAATCACTGCAATTCTCTCACTCTCTCCACTTCCCGTCCGCCATCTTAGGCACCCTAAACCGGCTGCTCAGGCCTGCCGGGAAAGGTCTCTTCTAGCCTTGCCCTAAAGGCATCGGTAAGGGCCACATTGGCCAGCCCTGCGGCAGCATAAATCCCGCCGAAGACAGGCTCACAGTGCAAAATAGAGGGCTGGACTTTCGGGAATTCCTCCCGCATGGCAGCTACAAAGGTATCATACATGAGGGGATACTCAGCTTTCTGAAACACACTGCCCATAGCCACTACCTTTACGGCGAGGTCCCGGCTGTTATCAGCACCGCCGCAGAAAAGCTGCCGAATCGCGGCATTAGCAGAAACGCCGAGCTCCCGCCCCACTTCTATCAGAATCTGCTGTGCTGCCTCATCACCTTCAGAGGCAGTTTCAAATAGAATAGGAGTCACCTCATCGAGGCCCAGGTCTTTCCCTTCATACTGCCAATCCACCAGGTCAAGCAGGTGTGAAACCCCATAATGCCTGCACAGCTTCGGATAAAGAGAGGTCTTTATGCCCCGACCTTCAAAGCCCCGCATGGCCGCCCTTATCGCCAAGGTTCCCAGCAGGCGCCCTCCTGCGTAGTCGCCGAAAAGGTAACCCATGCCTCCCACCTGCACCCGACCGCCCCGGCCATTGAAGCCCAGCACGTTAGTGCCGGAACCGCAGATAACACCTACACCTACTCCATCTCCTGTCCCCGCCCAAATCCCTATGGCTGCGTCGTTCTCAAAGCCCCACCTGGGAATGGTGAGCACAGGCTCCAATATACTTCTAACGATTTGAAAATCCCGTTCCCGGTCTGCTCCGGCTACCCCGCAGTAGGCTGCGGTAATATCTTCCAGTTTCACCCCAGCATTTCTCAAAGCCATGGTGATGCTGGTTCGGATCTCTTCCCGGGCCCCTTCTATTCCGTTCACTTGGAAATTACCGGTACCGCCGAGACCAACTCCAAGGCAGGTCCCCTCCTGATTGGCAACAACCGACAGTGTTTTCGACCCGCCAGCATCTACCCCTAGAAACAACACTGACTTCACCCTTCCCCTTAACTAGACAGGTCCATGCTACTCAGCGTTTGCCGATGCTGCCCTAGGAAGATGGATGCTAAACACGGTTCCAGCAGCTGAGGACCTTACCTTCGCATGTGCATGGTAATTATCGAGGATTCTGAAGGCAGTATATAACCCCAGGCCGCTGCCATTTTCCTTGGTTGTAAGAAAAGGCGTTCCCAGCTTATCGATAATCTCCTGGGGTATACCGTGGCCTGAGTCCTTGACTTCCATCACTACATTGTCCTTTTGCATATATGTACTGATCTCAACTACCCCTGGTTCCGGCATAGCCTCTAATCCATTGCGCACTAAGCTCAAAATGACTTGACCGATTTCACTGGAATCTACATAGATGTCGCTGATGGTGCCAGGGCGGAAAACGACTTCATGACAGCCCTGCAATGCTTCCGCTCGCAACAAAGGTAAGAGAGCACTTACAATATCATTTAAGTTGCATTCCTTAATTTCTGGCTGCTTAGTGGTGGCCAAAGAAAGGTACTCTGTCATGATTCCGTTTGCTTTATCCAGCTCATCGACAATCGACGAAAAGAATTTGCTGTATGACTTCAGTTCATCCTTCGTTTGGAGCAGTTGAATCGTTGCTCTAGCTACACTCAAGGGATTCCTAACTTCGTGAACGAGCCCAGCAGCCATCTTCGTCATCGTCTTCATCCGGTCAAATTTGGCAATGTTATTGGCGTATTTCCAATCGTGCTCGCTCTTAACAAATGCAAACTGATGGTGACTCACAACATCCAGTATCTGATATAAGTCACATTGACTTAATCGATATGGGCAAATGGCGATTATATTAAGAGAGTCAAATGATTCCTCGACATCTCTTTCGTAATCCATGAAGTCTTTCCAGTACCTTTTGGTTAACCAGCTAGAGCCGCCGCATAGACGTAAACCTTCGTAGCCATTTGACTCGGCAAATTTACACCTGCTCACCCAATTCTTTAGCACCTGTTTCCCTTGAAAAGAACCGTATTGGCGATACTACTCAGCATCAGACAGTATTTCAATTTGGGTCCAGTAGGTATCTAACTCCGGCACGGCATCTCCTAGAGCCTTAACAGCTTCCATAGGCTTTACTGGATCGGAGACTATCCACATACAGTACTCGTGATTCTCCAGACCAGCTGCAATATACGGAACCATAATCTCGAAATAGTCCTTCTTAGTTTCGTAAAATGCAGCAATATGTGTTCCCCACGGCACGTCAGAAATGAAGGGAATTCCAGTTTTCCTTAGGTTTTCTACGACTTTGACCCGCATCATTATCCTCCTTGAATAACTAAGAGGCAGATCCTCATCATTAGTGCGCTATTACGACCCTTTCCACTTGGCCCCCATCTCTCACTACATCTTATTCAGACGGTCTTTGAGCCCCGGTGCTAATCCCGTCATTAGAAAACAGTTTTGCACAGGCCCGTTACGCACCCTTTGACTGCAAAAACGCACCGCGGCCGACAAACACAAGGAGCTTTGCCAGCTCATCATTAAGGGCATTCCCCGCGTTCCGATACATAAGTCCGAAACCCATCAGGCCGATCATCAGCAAAAATGGGCTGGACAACAAGAAGGCCAGAGTTGATGAGGCTGTGGCATATACACCGAAGGAGAATGTCACTCCCAAGAGCATACTGAAGGACTTGATCAGCATTGCGAGGAACACATACGCCCCAAAGCCAAAGCCAGAGATGATCATCTGGGCCAGCGCCACGCTGGATGTTTGCTTGAGAAAACTAATCACATGCTTGGCAGAAAGCTCTTCCAGCCCCATGGTCTTTCGGATGGCTTCCTGTTCAGCCTTACTTAGACCCTCGATCTGTTCCCTCAAAATTGCTTCAAATTCCTCCAGTTGAGCATCTGTCATCTGGGTCAGCTGCTCTCTTAGCTGTTTGCTTTTTTCTTCAACGCAGTGGTCAAACACACGGGCTTCCAACACTTCTACCGGTTGGTTTACCGGAATCTTGCATGCCTCAGCAGCTCTCCTGACTACTGCTTCACCGACAGCACTCACACTTGAATTAGATGCAACACCACCTATCTCCGCTATCCTAGAAAGCAGACGTCTGTTCAAAGCAGCTCCATCGAGGTGACTCAACCGCCTGTACTCCCGCTCGATGGCTGTCTGAATGGTATTGACGTCCCAATTTAACTGCTCGTTCAGGCGCTCCACGCCCTCGGCCCACTCCGATGAGAACTGGCCGATCAGAAACCCGGATACCTTGAATATAAGGTCCTTTCCCTTCTTAAGTCCCTGCTGGACGCCTTCGTATAATACGTTGCTGCTGCTAATGGCATTTAGTTGGGCCAGCAAAGCGGCCTTCTCTTCCCGTGACAGGCTGTCCAGCCCTACCATAAACAACATGCAATCACCTGCTTTGGAGAGAGGTTGAAGTTATATTCCCAAAGGTTTCGGCAACATATGTGCGAGCTGTTTTTAGTTCATCTGCCAGCACCAAACAGAAGATGTCGTTGGCAATCTGAAAGGCCCACAGGGAATTTCCCAACAGCCAGATTCTGTCATCAATGAGTGTACCGTCCACCAGTGACCCGAACCATGGAAAGATCACAGCCTTTGGTTGAAAAACATCTATGGCTAAATGAACTCCAACACCGACCGCATACGCCCCCAACGCGGCACCTGTAACCTTGTGAACAACGCGGTACGGCCAAAGGTGATTCTTATCCTCCGTGCTGTGTACCCACATCCTATACAGCTTGCGCAAGGCAGCAAGACCAATGG
>JAAYGR010000151.1 GCA_012727675.1 Bacillota bacterium | reverse complement strand
TAACCAATCATCCCTAGGACATCAAAAGACGCTTGTACTTTTTGCCGATTTCCGACTGGGGCTGTGCGAAAATTTCCGCCGGTGAACCTTCTTCTACTATTTTTCCGTGATCCATCAAGATAATACGATCTGCCACCTTCAAGGCAAAGGATACCTCGTGGGTGACAATAATCATGGTAGCTTTGCTGCTGCGGGCCAAGTCCTCCATGACATCCAAGACTTCTCCCACCAAAATAGGGTCCAATGAAGCGGTGGGTTCATCCAGCAGCATGATCTCCGGATTCAATGCCAAGGCCCGGGCGATGCCTACCCGCTGCTGCTGACCACCGGACAGCTCATCGGGGAGACTGTCGGCATTGCCCACAAGTCCTACCTTGCCCAGGGCTTCCAGGGCATTAACTTCAGCTTCTTCGGGATCCATGCCGCTGAGGACCGGACCGAACATGACATTTTCCTTCACAGTCAAGCGCCTGATTAGATTAAAATGCTGAAACACAAATCCAACCCGGCGGCGGAACTCAAGGAGTTCTCGGGGCGGCATGTCCATCACTGACTGTTCCTTGAAGAGGACTTCCCCCCGATCGGGTTCTGTCAAGCGATTGATACAGCGGATCAAAGTGGATTTGCCGCAGCTGCTGGGGCCCATGACCACTAGAATTTCGCCCTGGGACACGTCTAAACTAACACCGTCAAGGGCGACCTTCTTGCCGTAACTTTTCTCTAGATCATATACTTGCAACATGGCATCCACCTCATATCAGCGAAGGTAGTCCCGCTGCCTCCCAACCCATGCTATCTTCTACTTCAACTGGTGCCGCAAAGAAAGACGTTTGGCGCTGCAAAAACTGCTGTCTATCTTACTCCAGTAGTTGTCTGAACCTAAAACCCACACGCCGCCAGTTCCAGGGCTCCTGGCTCCCTGGGCCTTGCGGAACCGTCTGCAATCCCTTTAGCGTCTAGTGCTGCATCCCGTCCCTGGTTGGAAGGCAAAGGCACTACCTTCGCTAACATTTCCCCATTCATAGGCTCTTCATAAGCTCTTCACAAGCTGCCGCGGGCAATAGAGCAATAATGCTATTTGAACCGCTGCCGCCTGCGGTTCAGCATATACATGAGACCCGGCCGGCCGGAGGGAATTACAATCTCCCGCATGATTTGCACATAAGGCAATCCCAGAGCCTGCCCAGCCATCATCTCATTAACGTCAACCGGACTGAACTTCTCACAAAAGGCAGCTGTCAGTAGACCCAGTAGTGCTCCCAATACTCCGATATGCCCTAGATTGAGTAAAGGTATCTCTGCTTTAGAAGCGGCATAGACGGAAAGGAGCAGTACGGTACCTAAGACAGTTCCCAGGATCTTCACTGGATCAAAGAGCCTTCTCCAACCCTTGGCCACCCGTTTCTGGGCGAGGATTCTCTTCATGGTGCTGAAAACAGATGCGTGATCCAGTACCAGTGAACCCAGTGTAAATACCACCGCCAAAAGACCGGCAATAATCGCCCGAACCTCCTGAAGCACTCTGACCAGTTCTGCCCTGGCATCGGGATTGACAACCGCCACCGGCATGGTGAAGGTGGTAGCATAGCGGTTATCCAAAGTCTCCTGGATCAGCTTTTCTGCTTCCTTGCCCTTGACAACGCCGTTGTCTAAGACCAGCTGGATCTGATCCCCTGGGATGACTTCACCGGCAATATAGCTGTCAATCAAGTTGATTGACTGTCCGATCTCTTCATCCCTCAGGTCAGGAAGGCTGTCCTTCACTTTCCGGATCTGTTCTATAATCGCCTCGATATCCACCGACTGAACAGCATTGATCCTGCCGGCTACATCTGCCAGGCTTTCCTTCATGGCCTGGATATCCAGGTTCTGAAGGGAAGTTAAGTCTGACTCGCCCTCTGTGCCTGTTAGACTTTTAAACAGTCTGTCCATCAAGAGGGAGATCACTAGACTGCCGGGGACCGATTCATCTCCCACCATACCGCTGTTCAGCTGCCTGATCTGCTGCTGCAGCTGTTCCAGCTGAATCAGTGCCTGCTCAAAGGTCTTGAGTGTATCTTCAGCATTGGCCACAGTCTCATTGGCGGAGCTGGCCAGAGCTTCCAGTTCGTCCAAGAGGACCATGCTTTCATCGATGGTCTGGATCAGCTGGTAGCGCTCATTGGTGATGTTGACCTCACCGATGCTGCGTCCCACACGGTTATCGCCGGTAACCTTATAGCCGGTCCGGACCATGGCGCCAGTGACATCGGAAATATCCCCCTGGATAATGACTCCAGAAGCTTCCCCATTGGCTATCTCGGTGATCTCGACGATGATGTTGTCACCGCTGACAGGATCGCCCAGGTTAAGGGGTCTATCTGCTGAGCCCTGCAGGACAACCTTATTGCCCACATGCAGCGGCTCCAGACCGGTTATGGGGATCCTAACCCGGGATGCGTAATTGAGCAAGAAAGTCTTCATCTCTGACAAGGTCTTGATGAATGACTTGGTCGCATCCCCTGTATTCTCTAGGGTGACGTTTTCCAGTACTGCCGGGCGGTAAGTCTCCCGTATCAGATCCATGATTTCATCGGCTACTTTACCAATATCCTCAACTTCGTATCCGATGGGAAAACGGACTTCCAGGATTTCATACTGGTTGATGATTTTCCGTACCGCTTCACTCACCTGTTGATTGTCTTCTACAGAGTTAAGCAAAACATAAAGATTGTCTGAGTCGCGGAATACCAGTCGTACTCCAGGGATTTTTTCTACCTCATTGATGATCTGATTCCGAAAACCGGGGTGGACTGCTTGAATCACCACACTGGGCTGAATCATCATGGTCATGCCGGCACTACCGGGCAGGTCATAGAGGGTACTCCGGATACTCTGCAGTCTTTCCTTGGTCTCCAGCTCCGGTGGCAAGGATATGAAGATGTTAGCCTTACCGGCAATGGTCACACCCTCTTTGTAGGTGGCACCAGGAAGCTCCTTGGCGATCAGTTCCTCAAGGCCCTGAATGCCGGCCTCCCGGGCTTCCTCCCTAAGATGGAGAATCAAATCGTATTCGCCGTATTCGCCTATGAGTCCATCAATAGTATCGCCGAAATATGAGTCAACGGCCCGGGCCACTCCTGCTGAGAGAACTGTTCCCACCAAGATGCTGGCGAGGATGAGTATCAACCAATCCTTCCAAAAGCCATCACGAAATAGAGCCATCATTGCCGCTTGTCCCCCCCATCCGAGTCACATTATAACACGGGGGTAATCAGCCGATCATATGTAATTCCTGCAGCTAGAGGCGTTATTCTGCTGCTTAACCGATAATTACAAAGGGCGGGATCTGCTTCCCGCCCATGATATATCTGCCTCGATTTCTAGATTTGGAGTTCTTCTATCCCTAACAACTCATCTAATGCCAATACTCCCTGAAACTGGTACCTCTTAATACCGCTGCCTCACTCATCGCCGCCGAGGAGAAACTCAGCATATGTAGGCCCATATACCGTTGCTTCATCTGTGGAAAGATTAATGACTACCTTGGTGCCGGTGAGTACA
This sequence comes from Bacillota bacterium, assembly GCA_012727675.1. GTDB lineage: Bacteria > Bacillota > Limnochordia > DTU087 > DTU087 > DTU087. Next base: position 11,486 of record JAAYGR010000151.1, on the reverse strand, counting down.
TTACCGTCATTTGTTTCTAAACGGACATTACCCATGAGTACAGCTAGTTCTTGTTTATCATCGTACTCAAGTTCATCGGCCCAGGCCTTCCATTCTGTTTCAATCACCCGGACATCTCCCCGGGCGTGCAGCCTTTGACCCTCCTCTTGGATCTCCATCCACTGGGACCATACCTCAAGTTTGACTGTCTGTTCTTCTTCCCCTTCTGTCTCCCACTGCTTGAGGTACACATTGCCATCTAGAGTATAGGTCTCTTGGGCAAAATCGGCCAGCATACTGTCTGCCTGGGCATCGAGATCCTTCCGGGTTACGGCGACATCGCCGCTCAATTGGGCAGCATCTTCTTCCTGATTGTAGATGAGTTTAGCGGCAGTAAGGCGGCTGTCCCTGGCCAAGACCTCCACATAACCGTGGGCGGGCTCGATGACTGCCACCTTCTTCTCCAATTGGAAGACACCCACTTCCGCATCGGGCTGCTCTGTATGAATGATGACTTTGACTGTATCCCTATCCTTGCTGCCCTCTGCTTCCTCTGCTGCCCAGATGAGGTTCTGACTGCTGGCCCCAAGGATTAATGCACCGGCCAAAAGCATGCCGCCCAGCACCCGACCCAGCCTCTTTGACAATCTCATCTCATCCACCTATGACCATCCCCTTCCCCACTGGACTTTCCCTCTATTTATCATTCTTCTAAAGCTGCGCCGATAGCAAATTCAATTTCACTCGGACCTATTAGCCGCAGCTCACCTACCTGCCGATCATAGATGACCCTCTCTGACCAGATGGTATAAGCATCATCCCACATGACTACATCGCCCAATAGGTGGAGCTTGTCGGTCCTGACATGGGCCTCAAGTTCTTGACTAGTGGCATTGATCCCATCAAGGCTGATCTCGCTTGGCGTCGGTGCCGTCAAGACTTCCGATGTTCCATCCCACTCCAGCCGCTGGCTCCGGAAGATTAGTTCTCCCTCCTGGGTAACATTGATATCTCCATCCAACTGGAAATAATCTTTGGCCTCCAGCCATTGACCGCCTCTGGCGGTAATCCCATAGGCCGGTTCATCTTCTTGATATATGACGCCATCCCACAGCTCCTCAAAGATGACCAGTCCCTCATCTTCGGTCTTTTTCACTTTATCAAAATGGAAATGATACTTCCTTTGGCCGTCTTTGCGCCCGATGAATTCCACACCGATAAACTGGGTAGGGGGTTCTCCTTCCTCCGGAGGGTTTGACGGCGGGGGACTTGGCGGTCCTTTCCGCTGCCCGAGGGGTAGATAACCTAGACTGATTAGGACCAAGACTACCGCGACCAATACCCCTACAGCGGCCAATATTCGTTTTAGCCTTTTAGGCAGCTGCAGCGACAAGCTTCCTCAACCTTCCTCTCACCATCTAGTTGGTCAGCGTAAGGCCAACACCTAAACCCTCAACAACCGTAGACCCTAAGGGAAAGAAATTCAGTGCCTCAGCCCCCTTGGGAGACCTGGGTCACCAAGTCCGCTAGGCCTTCAACATTAACATCCAATTCTTCTCCCCTCTGCACCGTCAGCCGGGTCTGGGGCAGAGCGTTGATGGAATACTCCAGCCACACCGTATCATTGAGCTGATCATAGCGGAGCCGCAGCTCCCGGCAGTGGAGATCCAGGGCCAGCATGGCACTGTTTTTTGTCCATTCTTCGGTGACACCGCTGTAACCCACCACGTATTCAAAGCGCCACTTGTTGGGAAGGGTTATCTGCAGCTGACCATCTAGTCCATCCCACTCATCATAAGTGAAGCTGTAGCTGGAGGCTACCCGCAGGAATACATCATCTCGAGGCATCAGGCTGATCATGCCCCGGGCGCTCTTCCAGGCGTCTTCCTCCAAGTCATAGCTTGCCCAAACATTGATCTCATATCGCTCACTGGGACGCAGGTGCACTTGGCCCACCAGATCATTGAAGGTCCCGCTCCAGAAATCATAGCCCGTCCCTAGGCTCACGCCAAAGGTCGGTGTTCGCCAAGTAACTCGGCCGCTCAAGGTTTCCGAGTTCTCCAGTTTATCAAAAACAAAAGGAGAAGAACCGATAACCCACTGATCTCTATAGGAAAAATCCAATGTCAAAGGCTTCAGGGGCTGTACTACCAGCCTGGGCCGGGAGATAATAACTGCCCGCGACATGTCCTCCATGGAAGCCTTGAGAGCAGGCTCATCCTCCCCCATATTTATATGGGAAGTCAAGCCCTGATAGCTGTTCAGCTCAATTGAGCCGTCGTAGACAACATAGGCCTTGGAGCTTAACGGATACCGCCTGGTGGTGATGCCCCCCTTGAGAAGCAGCTTATTCCCTTCCAAAGCATCACCATCGGGATATGACTCCAGATAGCGCCCGGCTCCGGCCGTCAGCTGTGCCGGTAGTTTGCCATCCAGCAAGCTCCAGCCCCGAGACTGCCAGGTTAACTCCGGCATCCGCCGCAGTGTTTTCCAATCATAGGAACTGTACTGGCTGCTTCCCCGGGCAGCAGGATGCACATCCTGTTCCACCTTCAGTGTAAACTGATTATTAGCCGCTGTCCTCTGGAGAGTATGATCGTACATTACATAACTTTCGGTTTTACCTTCGGATCCGACGGCAAGGGAATGCCCTGAACTGGACAGCTGCCAAAGCGGCCCTAGGCTGCGCCGGTATGCCCAGTCGAGTTCGGTTTCCGCTGTCGATTCTCCCTCTTGACTGCGCCAATGCTCAAGTTCAATGGTGTATGATTCGCCTTGTCCCCTCTTACTCAGCTTAATGCCAGGTTCCAGCTCCCACTGGTTCTCTACGGACCCTGCCCCCGGCTGCAGCAGATAATCGGCTTCCATCTCCAGCCGCAGCTCTGGATTGAGCTGCAAGCTCTGCTGCCAGCTGCCCTCCCAGGTGGTTGTATCATCGGCCGGATTCTGAAGCCGGTAGACGGAAAGCTCTCCTTTGCCGGCGGAACCACGATCATAATAGGTATGGTCAACCCCTGTGCCGATACCTTTTTTCTGCATATAGTCTAAATGCACCGTTCCATATGATTCGGCATGGCGGTAGTAGTTATATGCTGTTTTGATAAACCAGCCCTCACTCTGGCTGTACCCGATCCGGGGGAACTCAAAGGCACTTTCCCGGCCGAGCGGCAAGACCAAATACGGCCAGTAAAAGACGGGAATGGGACCTTCCCAATATGAAACACGGCGGACAATGAGCTTATCCCCGGGATAAATCTCTATCTCCCCTGCCTGGAGATGAAAATGGGGATCCTCCAGATCACATGTGGTAACACTTCCTCCGTGGATGAATATATCATCCTCGGTACTCTCGATCCTTTCACCCCGAACATAAATCTCACCCTTAACCCCTGACCCCACTACCACTGCCTTGGCTTCGCCGATCTTGGCTTTTTGGTCCTTGAAATCATATTCAAGGCTTTCACCTTCAAGATATTGATCCCCCTGGTAGATCCGGACATCCCCGCTGAAATAGGCGGAGTTTTTACCGAGGGCGTAATGCAGCCGGTCAGCATAGATCAGCATATCCCGGTACTGCAACTCAACACCATCCTGGGCAATGATCTCATCACCGCCGGCCGAGATATGGATAGAACCTTCTGCCCGGAGCACCACCCGCTCATCTTGTTCTGCTCCGGTGACACTTCCATCAGCTACCCCCACTGCTTCAGCAGAAGCTTCGCTGCCGGCAGCGGCAGTAAAGGGCACTGCCAAGAGGACCAGTACCCAAGCCAAGATAAAGAGATATATAATTGTCGATTTTCCTACTCGGCGGCCCAAGCTAGTTCCTCACTCTCTGCCTAGTTCCCCATTCTTTGCCTTGCCTTCTTGCACTTTCACGAACATTACTTTCTTTCGCTTTGACCCAGTCAAAACCTGCTGGTGATTTGCGTCAGCCTGCTGGTTTCAACAATCCAAGGTAATTTGGGTTAGGCTGTCAGCCTCAGCCCTCTAGGAAAAGAAGAAGCTTGTCCCGTACTTCCCGCCCCTGTGGTGAAGCGCCATGGGTCTTTTGCTTCAAAATTTGGACAGTCTTAGCATCATCACCGGTCTTGAGATAGTAGCTGGCAAGGGCCACCTGGAGATCGCCGGTGGTTAAGTCCAGATAATCCAGCTGAAGATCAGGTTCTAATGCAAAGGCTTGTTCCAGGAGCGAAGCCGCCTTACTGTACCCACCGGCAGCGGCCTCCACTGCAGCTAAGCCCACTCTTGCTTCCCCTTCTTTCCCTGCTGAAAGGGCCTTTTCAAAATGCTCCTTGGCCCTTTGGCGGCTTTCGCCGGACCGTAGGTAATACCATCCCCATGCCAAACTGCAGGTGATCTCATCATCTCCCTGGGGGTCATAGGCGACAATGGCCTCTAGATTCTTCTTGGCACTCTCCCACTGCCCGCCGGACAGCTGGCGCCAAACTGCCTGGATCATCTCATTGAACCCCTGCAGGGCACCGGATAGCTCCACCGTGAGCTTTGCTCCCTGGATGCCCACCTGTACGGCACCAGCCCACTCATACCGCTCTCCAGCCGCGGTATCATAGAAGGATATCTTAATCTGTCTACTGCCCAGGGCAATGCCGCTTATTCTAAAGGTGCCGTCTGCACCGGTAACAACCACATGGGTCTTTCCATCAACACTTACCAGTAATTCGCTGCCGCCAAGAGCTGTTCCGCTTGGATGGTAAGCTGTGCCTTCAATATACCCCTTGGGACCGCATCCGGCTGCCAACAGCACAAGGGTCAGCAGTACAAGTCCGCTAACCAAGGACCTTTGCCGGCTTGTTGCAGGATTTTTCCCATTGCTCAACCGCCGACTGCTTCTAGATTGGATTCTATCTGTCGTGTGACTTACCATGTGACTTACCCCTTCCCGGTCCCACTTGTTACTCAAGGTGGAATGTCTCCTTCACGGTTATTTCCCTGCCGGCTTGCTTTCCCTTAACCAGGATCAGCACCGGCCCCTTACCTACAGTTTCCGAGGCAAAGGATTCGGTAACATAAAGCCCCTTATCCCCCCAGGCCTGTACTATACTGAGTTCCCCGCCGCCCCGGATTCCGCTGATTTCAACCACCGGAGGCCCATCTAGTCCTGTCCCGGCTTTAGCAAGGACACTATAGCGTCCAGGCACCAGGAGATCAGGGAGCAGGGCAGCTTCCAGCTTCGGCTCCGGTCCAGAAGATGGCTCCTCAAGGACCACCTTGACCTGCTGTCTTTCTCCGGTGTTAGCCACAGCTAGAATAAGCTCCGCTCCGCTGCTGCCGGGGTAGCCTTCATAGTACAGTTCCCCATCCTTTCCTGCCTTCAGCCCATGGACAACCACCCGGCCGCCAGCCTGCCTTTCAACTAACCGGGCGGCCAGCCCCGGTTGGCCAATGAGGCGAACAGCTAAGCCGTTTGTCCCATTTGTAGGCAGGCGGTAGTAATGGGGCGTCCACGGCGGCAGTGTGAAAGCACTACCCGGCAGATTGTGGATGCGGGATGATGCCAATCCGAGGGAAAGATCGGCATAGCCGTAGCGGCTTCCGGAAAGATCAAAGGCATTGGCAACTCCCCAGTCTGCCAGCACTGCCTCCACCTTTAAGCCGTAATCGGCCAAATACTCACTGAGAGCCTCCATCCGGTCTGAACGTGGGTCTTGGAACAAAGACCGCAGGTGACCAGGGCTGTAGTGCTGGGAAAGGTAAATCATTAAAGCATAGGCAGCCCCGTAATCCCCATAGCGCTGCTGCCAATCGATGAGGGAGATGCTTTCATAGTTGGCAAGGTACGCGTCAATGGTACTGAAATCCCAGTAATTGGTCTTGCCGGTAACTTTGCCCACTAGGTAATTGGCATACATGGCCATGCCTTCTGTAAACCACACATTGGTGGCGGCATAATTCCAGTTGTAATTCCACTGGACCAGATGGGTGAACTCGTGGACCAGGGTCTGCAAGACACCATCAATGCCGAAATCCAGCATTAAGGAGTTGATATAGATCATCTCCCGTTCATTGCTGTTGGCAACCCATTTATTGGAATACTGGTTGCGGGAATCGAAATACCCGCTGACATTGCCGGCATCTAGGGCGGTAATCAGAAGAGTGATTTGGTTATTATTGTCGATATCCGATTCGCTACCGAAATACTGGTTGACCACCGGGCGGATGGTTTCTTCAAATTCGGAAACTAAGGCATCGATAACTTGCTGACTCACCCGGACTCCCGATTCTACATACACATTCAAGTGACCGGTAGGTTTACCGTCCCTGGGATAATACAGATCCGCGGTTACCTTCCTCATACCGCCGCTGCTAAAGAGGGTCACGTAGAACTCCTCCTGAAGGGGCAGAAGACCCGCTGAATCGCCCAAGAGAGAGAAACTGGCTGTTGTAAGAATGGGATCTGTGGGTAAAGGAGTCCCCGGCGGAACCGGTGGAAGTAAAGGCGTGCCGCTGACAAACCCGGACGCAGCAAGCCCTTGTCCAGACAAGGCGGCAGCTAAAACAAGAAGTAGGGTGAGAAAAACTAGTTGTTTTCCTAGAGGTTTTCTATGAAGCATAGAGGGATGGCCTCCTTTGAGAGTTGGGCATTCCCTGCCTCAAAGTCAACCATCCCTGGTGCTTCTACTGGTGCTTATAATTGCAGCGACTAATTTCTTTTCTATTTCTTTTGGCAGCCTGATGGCAAGTTCAGATTCGCAAGCTTAAGCGTCTTGACCCCCGTTGGCCCTTGCGCCACGTCCCTCAGAGTCTCAAGTCCTCAAAGAAACCCCTTGGATTAGATCCAGCTGGGAAGAAGCGGCACCAAGGGACTGCTAGGGATTTCTGACCAAGAGGCCGATCCCCAGACCGGCAAAGAGCAAGTTGCCGAGCCAGGCTGCCAAAAGGGGTGGAATTAGTCCGTTGGCTCCCATTGACCGGGCAACGGAGGTAACAACATAGTACAAGAACATGATGACCAAACTGACGACAACACCAAACATTCTGCCGCCCCGACCGAAGGTAAAGCAGAGGGGAGCACCTACAAGTACAAAGATCAAACTGGCAAAGGGCAGAGCCAGTTTCAGGTGATAATCCACCACAAAATCATCTACCTGCAGCCCGCTTTGCTGAAACAGATGGATGTGTTCTCCCAGCTCCCGGCGGCTCATTTCACTGGTTGTCTTCTGCTGTCCAAAGAACCGTTCCGGCTTACCGGTAAGGGGCAGCTCCATGTGCTGGAACCGCACTTGATTTTCCACAACGCCATTCTCATCCAGCTCCTGGACTATACCGTCCCTTAGGTTCCATTTGCTCTCTCCGTATTCACCGGCGGCAGCGGTGATGAGCCTCGGATAGGGACCATGCTTAACATCATAGACCATGACATTATGCAGCTGCCTGCGCTGACTGTCGACCCTGCCGATATAGAAAAATCGGCCTTCGGGATCCCGGAAAAACACCTGCTCTTCAATGGAAGGCGGTGCGTCTTCAAAGACGATGCGGCGCACTAAATTGGCCTCTCTGTGATTCATTTCCGGTACGACCTTTTCATTGGCCCAATAGGTGATACCGCTGACCACAACCCCTATTATCAGGAGGGGGGCCGCTATTCTAAAGAGGCTGAAACCTGCCATCCTCATGACGGTGAGTTCATTATCCTTGGCTAACCGCCCCAGGACAAGGAAGGTGGCGAACAGCACTGCTAAAGGCAAGGTCAAAACGATAATTGAGGGGAGCTTGTAGACCAGGAGTTTCAATACAGTGGCAGCAGGAACCTTTTTGATAAAGATCAGGTCCATCAGCTCAAAAAGATACCCGCTTAGCAGGACGATGGTAAATCCGCCAATACACAGGCAGAAGGGACCCAACACTTCTCTAACTATATATCCATCCAGGATTGTTAGAAGGCCGCCATTTTCCCGTCCCTTCGGGTCGGGGGCGGGCGCAGTGCACCCACCCCCGGTTTCTCCCCGCTGGAATCTATTTACGATGGCTCTCCACAGCCTAGAAACGCCAAGCAATACCCATGGTGTGGATACCCTCGTAATCCCCACTGAGATATGCATATTCAACCCGCCAGTCGGCAAGATTTATCCCTGCTCCCCAAGTCCAGGCCTTCCAATCGGTTTCTGTCGCTTTCTGCAGACCGACCCTGAGGGCCACGCCGCTACCTAGTTCAAATTCCGCTCCGACCCGCACTGCCCTGGACTGCAAACGGTTGAGCACATCATATCCATCTACGGCAAAGACAACTCCCTTTTCCGGCTGGAAGGCAAGTCCCACCAACAGATTACCGCCGGGGGCACTATCTTCGCCGCCGTTAAAGGCTTCCCGGATATCACGGAAAGTGATACCCAACCGTACGGCATCGGATAGCTTTGCCAGTGCCGATATATCCCCGGTCCAGCTAGCTTGCCAGCTGTTGCTGAAGGGCTCCCGCTCCCGATGGTAGCGGATATTGCCGCCCCAATACACATGTCCGGCAGCCGGCTTAGCCAGGGAGTAGCAGAGATCATGGATTTCTCTATAGCTTATTCCGCTGGGCTTGGCCACAGGATCCAGGCGGCCGTAGTACCAAGAAAGGGCCCCTGCGCCGTAGCCAGTGTCATGCTCCAAATAACCCACAAAGGTCTCATAGTCATCTGCTTCACCGGGGTGAAGAACTAAAGCTCCCACCAGGGACTGTTCTTTGATCTGCATCAGTCCCGCAGGGTTCCAGAACACAGCCCCGGCATCATCGGCAACCGCTGTATAAGCACCGCCCATGCCCAAGGCTCGCACTGACGGAAAAGCCAGTGCCTTTTCTGGCTGTCCGCCCAGCAGCAAGCCAATGATCAAAAGTCCCAACAACCAGTTTGACTTCCTGTCAAAGGAACCCAATGTAGTCGCCCTCCTTTGCTCCTCTCCTGGGCTGGAACAAGACAACCTGGGTTATAGCGAAACCTTGAAGTTTACACCTAGGATGAGACTATCAAAGTCCTCCGTGGCTACTTTGATGCGAACTTCCGGTGACAAGAGCACATCTAATCCGAGATTGAAGGCGCCTTTGGCATACTCCACCGCCAGTAAAGCAGCGGGCGTAGTGGAGCCCTTAACCCCGGAATCTACTACTACCGGGTTCAGCATCTTGCTCACACCAAGAAACAAACCATCATATTTTCCAGTCCCTACTCCAACATGGCCCCGGACTCCGGCACCCAGCAGCCTCTTACTGGCAACCATATAGAAAGATTCATCGCAAAGCCCTACTGCAACTCCCGGCAGGCTGGCACCTTCGTGGGACAAGACAGCCTTGCCGTGTACTCCTAAATTGCTGTGCCTGGGACCTGTTGTCAGAAGGCCGATCTCGAGACCTGGTATCAACCCGTAACTTATGCTGCCGATGCCGTCGCCGTCTTTCACATGATAGCTAAGACTGAGGTCACCTTGTGCCAGTGCATCGGCTGTGGGCAGGGTAAGTAAACCGGTAGGTCCTGTAACTGTAGTGCCGGCGGCTGCCCCCACCGAAAACATGAAAACGACTGCCACCACACATGCGAAGCTTAGCCATTGTCTCTTCATTGCATTTCCTCCTAAGTTGTGCCGCATCTATTGCCGCTGCCCCTAGCTATAATTTTCCTCATCTGGCCGCCGCCTGCCGTAGGAAACAAATCCGCACGGACATCCTATTCGCTAGCAGGAAAGGGTTTTCCTGTTGAGGAAGCTCTAGTGAAATCTTCCAGAAACCCGCCCTGGCCGGACTTTGGCCCTAGGCCTTATCTTGGGAATTTTTCCCCAGAGCTCCCTAGTTCTCCAAATCATCGTCCATCAGTTCAGCCACCTGCTGTTCCAGCTCCTTAAGCCGCTGAAGGAGTTCCGGCAGCTTCCTCTGGGCTGCTATGACCCGCATGTTTTCCTTGTGGGGACGGGCTGGGAATCCAGACACGAAGGAACCTGGGCGAAGATCCCCCGCCACAAGGCCCCGGGCAGCGACGACGGAGTTGTCACCAATTGTCAGATGGCCGGCCACCCCCGACTGTCCGGCTAAGGTTACACGATTGCCGATGACGGCACTCCCGGAGATGCCGCTCATGGCCACAATTAAGCAGTGCTCGCCAATCTTGACGTTATGTCCAACCTGCACCAGATTGCCGATCTTTGTTCCCCGACCGATAATGGTCGCACCGCAGGTTCCCCGTTCAACAGCGGAGTTGGTACCGATCTCTACATCATCGTGGATAATTACAGTACCGATATGGGGCACCTTCACATGACCGGTAGAGAGTGACACAAATCCAAAGCCGTCATCCCCAATCACAGCACCGGCATGGATGATTACCCGATTGCCGATCTCTACCCGTTCCCGGATGCATACTTTGGGATATATCAGGCAATCCTCACCGAGGGCTGTATGGGAGCCGATATAGCAGCCGCTCATTAAGATTGTCCCGCTGCCGATCTTCGCCCCTTCCCCCACTATAACCCCGGGGCCGACGGTCACATTTTGGCCCAGCTCCGCTGTTTCGTGTACTATCGCACTGGGATGAATCCCCGGCGGCACGTCGGCCGGCCAGGAAAACTCCTTCAAGACCTGGGCAAAGGCCAATCTGGGGTTGTCCACTTTGATGTGGGGCCGCCCTACATCCTCTGCACCCTTGGGCACAATCAAAGCCGCCGCTTTGGTTGTCTCCTTGTATTTAGCCAAAACCTTTTGATTCTCGGCAAAGCTGATGTGCCCCGGCTCCGCCTCAGCAATGGGGCTTACCCCTTCGATAACCAAGTCTGCACTGCCAACTAACTCGCCGCCTAATACCTCTGCCAAATCCCCCAACTTACGCACCATCATCAATCCTCCCGGTTTAATCTGCCTTAAACACAGAAATAGCGAACCGGTATCCCCGATTCGCCAGCCAATCCGGCACCTTAATTACATCTACTATCCTTATTTTAATGCCTTCACTACATCTCCGGTTACATCCTGGCCGCCGTATCTAACTGCCTCTCTATAGACCACTACCCCCAGATTCTTTTGCCTGGCGATATTGGCTAATGCCTCGTCAATTTCTTTCTCCAGCTTGCCCTCTAGTTCCTGCTTCAACTGCAGATACTCGGCCATCAGTTCTTTCTCCCGGGCTTCCCGGCCCTTTTCATCGAGATTGGTCTTTTCCTCCTCCAGCTGAGTCTGCAGCTCTTTGTACTTATCGGCCAACTGCTTTTCATAGCGTTGAGCTAGAGGGCTCTCAGCTACTATTCTGGCCAGGTCCACGACACCTACATTGCTGCCTGGACTCCTAAGCCACATAGTGCCGGCTGCTAAGGCTGCAATAATGGCAATTCCGGCTATTACTGACCACGGTACTTTGGACATTAGTTAGACCTCCACCCCTCTGCAATTTCCTGGTTCAGGAGATAAAACAAGGTGAGGCTAGGCCTCACCCTGTAGTATATCCAATACTTGGTTAGTTATATCTACTGCTTGTATATCAGCCTGATTCTTATCAAAGATCACCGTTAGGCCGGCCTCTCGACCT
>JAAYGR010000150.1 GCA_012727675.1 Bacillota bacterium | reverse complement strand
GCCAATGATGAAAGGAAGGTGATGAAATGTCCGCCGCAGGTATGTTAATCGCCGTAATTTGCTTTTTGGTTGGGGTTGTGGGGACATTCCTGCCGGCAGTACCGGGAGCACCCCTAATCTGGCTAGGGATGCTCTTTTACGGCTTTACTGTCGATTTTCAAGGTCTGACCTTGTCTTTTTACCTGCTGCAGGGGACTGCTGTCTTGCTTACGTTCCTGATCGACTATATTGCCAGTGCCTATGGAACGAAGAAATATGGGGGCTCCCGGGCAGCAGTGTTGGGCAGCATCCTCGGCCTATTCCTAGGTCCCTTGCTTTTGGGACCCCCTGGGCTGATTTTCGGTCCCTTCTTTGGCGCATTCCTCATGGAGTTTCTCAAGGGAAAGCCTACGGAGCAATCCCTGCAAGCAGCCTTTGGCACCCTGCTGGGGCTTTTGGGAGGAACCATCCTCAAGTTGGTCATTGAGGCTGTGATGATCGGCTCTTTTCTATGGGTGGTGCTTAGATAGATTCATGGGTCAAACGCTCTGACTCTGACCTCAGATGCCCCTGACTATGACATCCTCTGCCCAGTCCATGAGAATACTCGTTGCCTCCTGAAACCAGACCACTGGATAAGGATTCACCGCCGCAAGAGCGGGATCCAGTGTCTGATTAGGGCGAAACTGCTGCAGGGCAAACCGGGGAACAGGCCCCAGCAGACGGGCGATCTCCTCCAGGTCTTCCAGATCAACGAGGCCCGGCACCGCTGTAGTCCGGAATTCACAACTGATGTTTTTATCCCGAAGAAGAGCCGCACTTTGAGCAGCTTCCTCAAACTCCATGAAGCCTCCTGTTGCCTGCCTGTACTTTGCCGGTGAAGACTTAATATCAAGGGCTGCATAGTCCAAGAGCCCCCCATCCAGAAGCCTTTGCAGTACTTCCGGCCGAGAACCGTTGGTGTCTAATTTCACCTTGTAACCGATGTCCTTAACCTCCCGGATAAAGGAAACGAGATCCGGCTGCAGGGTGGGCTCCCCGCCGCTTATGCAGACAGCATTCAACCGGGTCCGCCTTTGCCGTAAAAATTCAAGCACTATCTCCCGGCTGATTTCACTACCGGCCTGGTCTAGAACCAGGCCGGGATTGTGGCAAAAGGGGCAGCGGAGATTGCATCCGATTGTGAAGATAGCAGCACACGGCATACCCGGGTAGTCTACCAGGCTCATGGGCACAAATCCACCGATTTTCACTGTACTATCTCCAAGGCCGCAAAGGTCCGGCGCTCTCGGAATTCCGCCTGTTTCCCGAGATTCCAGTTCTTGATGGGCCGGTAAAAACCAACCACCCGGCTCCAGATCTCTGTGCCATTTCCGCAGGTCGGACATGTTTCCTGCTCTCCCCGGATATACCCATGACTAGAGCAAATACTGAAGGTAGGTGTAATAGTGAAATATGGAATTCGGTAGTTTCCAAAAACCGTCTGGAGCAAGACCTTCAAGGCATCAATATCATCCACTTGCTCTCCTAGAAAGGCGTGAAAAACCGTCCCGCCGGTATAAAGAGTTTGGAGAGACTCCTGCAGGTCCAGGGCTTGAAACAGGTCATCTGTATACCCCACCGGCAGCTGAGTAGAATTGGTATAGTACGGCGCCTTCCCGTTTCCTGCAGTGATGATGGCTGGATAAGCCTTTTTATCCAGCTGGGCTAAACGATAGGATGTGCCTTCTGCCGGAGTTGCCTCCAGATTGAACAGCTGACCGGTTTCTGTCTGGAAATCCACCAGACGACTCCGCATGAAGTTGAGTACTTCCTCAGCGAAAGCCTGGCCTTGGGCAGAGGCCAAATCACAGCCGGCAAAGTTGAGCAGAGCTTCGTTCATTCCCACTAGGCCAATGGTGTTAAAGTGATTGGCCCAGTACTCACCAAACCTCTGGTAGACATCTCTGAGGTAAAACCGGGAGTATGGGAAAAGACCTTTGACCATCAGTTTTTCCAGTATCTGCCTTTTTAGAAGCAAGCTTTCTTTCGCCAGCTCCATTAGACTGCTCAATCGCTGGAAGAATTCTTCCTTCGTCCTGCTCAGATAGCCGATCCGGGGTAGGTTGATGGTAACGACTCCCACAGATCCGGTAAGGGGGTTGGCACCAAAAAGGCCCCCACCTCTTTTCCGAAGTTCCCGGGCATCAAGGCGAAGCCGGCAGCACATGCTGCGGACATCATCGGGTGATAGATCAGAGCTGAGGAAATTGGCGAAATAAGGGATGCCGTACTTGGCGGTCATGGCCAGTACCCGCTGAAATACCGGTGAATCCCAGTCAAGATCCTCCGTAATATTGTAAGTGGGAATTGGGAAGCTGAAGGTCCGGCCCTTGGCATCACCCTCCATCATCACTTCACAAAAGGCCATGTTCAGCATGTCCATTTCCTCTTGATAATCCCCATAGCATGAATCCTGATACTCTCCCCCGATAATCACCGGACTATCAGCTAAGGCCTTGGAAGGTGTCAGGTCCATGGTCACATTGACAAAGGGAGTCTGAAAACCTACCCGGGTAGGCACATTGAGGTTAAAGATGAATTCCTGGAGGGCCTGCTTGGTTTGGGTGTAGCTCAGACCGTCATGGGCGATAAAGGGAGCCAGATAAGTATCAAAATTAGCGAAGGCCTGGGCCCCGGCGGCTTCCCCCTGAAGTGTATAGAAAAAATTAGCAACCTGCCCTAGAGCTGTCCGGAAATGCCTGGCCGGTGTGCTTTCCACCTTTTCGCTGACTCCCCCAAAGCCCTTGAGCAGCAGGTCTTCCAAGTTCCAGCCGCAGCAGTAAGGGGCAAGCAGTCCCAGATCATGGATATGAAAATCTCCCTGAACATGGGCTTCCCTGATCTCCTTGGGATAGACCTCCTCCAGCCAATACCTGGAGGTCACTGCAGAGATTATATGGTTGTTTAGTCCCTGCAGGGAGTAATTCATGTTGCTGTTTTCATTTACCCGCCAATCGGATCTACCCACATATTCCTTAATGATCTGCTCGGCATCCAGCAAAGTGGTCTTGACATCTCTTACCTTACGCCTCTGCTCCCTGTACAGGATATAGGCCTTGGCCATGGCGGCTTGTCCGCTTTCTATCAAGACCTGTTCCACCACATCCTGCACACCCTCTACAGTCGGCATTTCATCCTGGGGTATTCTGGCCACTACCTGGGCAGCCAGCCTATCTGCCAACTCCTTGTCGGGATTCCCTACAGCACGGCCCGCTTTGTAGATTGCTGTGGCGATGCGCTCCTTATCGAAAGGTACAATGCGGCCGTCCCGTTTTCTGATATATTGGATCATTACCCTGGTCCCCCTTTATCTTATGAGCAAAGAACCCCACCGCTGAAAGGGTGGGGTATAGACAACGAAAAATACCCACCATACTTCCCGCTGAAGATGGTGAAGCCGCTGCTGGATTAGGTCTCCGGACTTCCAGGTCTTCCTCCGCTGACGCCTTCTCGGATACTCTCCAATGGCATACTGTCAGCTTCGTCGCTGGTCACCGTAGCAGGGGCTGTACCGGAATTGCACCGGTTTCCCTTACAATCCAGCAGGTTAGTGAATTCACTTTTGTCAGTGGATGGATACCAGCTGTAAATTATCTATTCTGCAGACGTATCCTATTCCCTCTTGCAAATCCAACCCCCCTAACTCCCAAATAACTCTACAGCCCTGTGCATGCGCTCTATTACCGGCACATCAAAGGGACATCTGTCTTCACAATTACCGCATTCAACGCAGTCTGCCGCCGTGTTTTCCAGAGCACTATACTGCTGTCTTACGCCCTCTGGTATACTGCCGGCGTCCAGGGAGGCGATGTCCAATAGACGAAGTGTTGCAGCGATATCGATTTCAGCTGGACACGGCAAGCAGTGGTTGCAGTACATGCACTGTCCGGACAATGAACCCCTTCCCGCCTTAATGGTCTCACTGAAATCCTTCTCTTCATCCGATAAGTTCAAGTAACTTACTGCCTCCAAGACATGCTCTCTAGTGCTGCAGCCGATTAAGGTGCTGACCACCCCAGGACGGGTTAAGGCATAGTGAATGCATTGGGCTGCTGTCAGGGGCTTTTGGAAAGGAGTGAATTCCGGTGAGAGGAGTTTCCCTGCCCCCAGGGTTTTCATTGTTGTAATGGCAACTCCCCTGCTCTCACACAACTTATACAGGTTGTATCGTTCTGGATTGATGGTTTCATAGTGACTGGGATCCAGCTTCCCCTCCATGGCATCGTCAAGGGGGGTATCAGATGCCAACATATCGTAGGCGGGGTTAAGGGCGAACATGAGAAGATCAATTACCCCAGTTTCAACTACCCTGGCAGCTGTTATCGGATTGTGGGAGCTGGCACCGATGGCCCGGATCTTGCCTTCTTCTTTCAGCTTGAGGACATAGTCGATGTACTCTGTCTCAAATACCCCTTCGTAGTCCTCTTCGGTATCTATAAAAAACATCATACCAAAATCGATGTAGTCCGTCTTGAGACTTCTGAGGAGGTTCTCAAAATACTGCCGGCAGACAGCCACATCCCGGGTCCGATGATACTGATCTCCCTTTTCTACAGACCCTATGTGACCCTGAATCAGGACCTTATCCCTTCTGCCTTTGAGTGCCCTGCCTATATTTTCCCTGACTGCTGTTCCGG
>JAAYGR010000149.1 GCA_012727675.1 Bacillota bacterium | reverse complement strand
GACAGGATCCAGCCCCTGCAGGTGGCTGCGGAGCTCTAGATAACAGCTGTCTCTGGCCAATTCAAGCTGGAGCCTTGCCTTTTCCAATGCGGCTTCCTTGGCATCAAGCTGTGCCCGGCGGGCACCGCCATCGCCAAATCTGTAGCTGAAGCTGAGCTCCACCTGCCAGGGGTCTACGCTGCTCTGTTGTCCACCGCTGGCAGCCGCCGCCATCAGAGCCAGGTTAGAGTCCACGGAGGACCTTAAAATAACCTCGTCATCAGGTTGATACTGCCCTACAAGAGTTACTGTCCAGTCCCGCTCTTCCTTAAGAGCTTTGTAAGCTGACTCCGCCATCTCCAGCTGCTTCATGGCCATGGCGAGCTCCAGTTTGTGGTCAAGTGCGTAGGCGTATACTTGATCTAGCTCTACCGGCCAGACGGTTATAGCGCCATCCCAGCCGTAGACCAGATAATCGGCCCAGACAAGGGCAGTCTCTTCATCCACCGGGGGAAGGCCCATGCTCTGAAGGAGAGCCAATACTGACAGTTCCAAACCGGCAGTTGCTTGCTGCAGGTTATTCTCGGCCTCCAGGTAAGCGTTCCTTTCCTTTAGAACATCCAAAGGGGTAGCTGTGCCCAGTTCCGCCTGCTCCTCAGCCGCCTGGAAATTCTGCTGGGCGTGGTCTTTAGCAGCCAAAGCGGCTAGCCGAGCATTGTATGCCCTGATGACATTGAAAAATGCTTCCTGCACAGCAACAATCGTATTGGATACAGTCTGATTCTTAGCCAAGAGCGCCAGATCCGCACCGATCTCAGCCTGTTCGAGAAAGCCCCGAATCTGCGGCGTTGGTGCCAGCTGCTGGTAGTAGCTGATGGTACCGATGGTGGTGCTGTGCTGTTCTTCATATAGATGACTAGGAATAGGTTTATCCTGGGGCCAGTCCAGCTTCTCTAGCATACCATCTATAATCCCTGGGTTATTGGCCAGATTCTCCCTTGTATGCTGTGCCGTAACATTAAGCTGGGGCCGAAGGGCAGCATTGACTTCCCTGCCTCCCGCCAAGGCTTCCTCGATGCTGAGTTCCGCTATCTTTACGGCTTGATTATTCTGAACGGCTACTTTCAGAATGTCCTCTAGCGACTGGATGTCGGCCAACCCTTGGCTGAGGGCGGCCGGCACACCGCCGCCCCAGGCCCGGCGCGCGGCTGCCTCATTGGCGAAAACCAGACCTTGGCAAGCAAACAACAGCAAAGCCAGGCACACCAAGGCTGCAGTCAGCGCCGAACCTCCAGTCTTATTCTTCCTGAATCCCCTAAGCTTTTTTCCCACCATTATTCAGCAGCTCCTTACTGCCCCTCCGGCTGCCCAGCCAAGGGCCGGGCCACCGCATGGAAATATCTAGCCTTCGCCAAGTTGTAATCATAGATTGCGTTGACCAGATCATTCTTGGCTGACAGCACCCCGATCTGGGCATCTTGGAGATCATTACCGGTGATCATGTCAGCCTCATAGGAAAGCTCCGAAAGCCGCAGCATCTCGGCTGCCTCTTCAACACCCTTCTGGAGAACCGGAATCCGCTCTTCTGCTTCTTTCCAGGCAGTATAGCTCTGCTTGATCTGAAGGGCTAGACCCTGCTTTGCCTGCTCCAGCTGAAGCTTCAGCTTGGCAAGGTTAAGCTGCGCCTGTTCCAGGGTCAAGACTGGAGTGTAGTCGTTGTCGGAAATCTCAACGTTCTTTTCTGCCACTTCAATTGCCAAGAGGAGCTGTTTGATCTCGTCACGGTTGGCAAGGGCGTACTCCGTATCTTTCTTAAGATCAACTTCTTGCGGCTCCACATCTAAGGCAATCTCCCGGGGCAGGACCGGAGCATCTAGATCAAGTCCCAGAGTCTGACGGAACTTCATCTGTGCCAGTTCCAAGCCGTGTCTAGCCTGGGAGACGCCGGCCTCGCTGCTTAGCACGTTGCGGGTTGCCTTGATTACATCGAGGCGGGTTGCCGTTCCTGCTGCCAGCTTTTTCTTGGCTACTTCCTCGTGACGGCGGGCAGACTCCAAGCCTTCTTGGGCAATCTCCAACAGGTTCTGCATCCTGAGGGCATTAAAATAATCAGTCCTTACTTCCAAAGCCAGTTCGTCCAAGGCAGTGAGATACTGCTGCTGTGCTATATCCAGCCCTGCCTGGGCCTGCATTAGCACAACCGGTGAAGGCCGCATGATCATTGCTGCCTCCGCCTGCTTATACTGAAACTGGGCCTCTTCCAAGGCGAGCTTTGTCAGCTTGAGCTTCACACTGTTTTCCATAGCTATCTGCTCTGCTTCTTCTAAGGTCACATACTGGACCGCTTTTTCTTCAGCAGCGGCTGCTCCAGCCAGCGCCATCACTAACAGGACAACTAATGACCAAGTCAACCAGCTTCGCTTTTCCATAGCAATCACTCCCATTTCTTTTCCTTCCGCCTAGTAATTG
>JAAYGR010000148.1 GCA_012727675.1 Bacillota bacterium | reverse complement strand
GTTCGTAGTGCTCTTGACGTAAGAGGTCAATGAGTCCATCTTGTACATTACGGGCAGCCATGCCGACTAACCCATAGCACTCGGAAGCGGCCGTTCCCGCGATAATCGCAATCACCGAATCGGAAATCTCAACCTTACCCAACGAGGTCGCAAATTTACCTGCCAAGCCTCTCCCTCCAAACTATGTGCTCGACTGTCCCTTTTCTTTCGTTCACCATCCCGATCTCGAATTACATGGAAAAAACTAAGCTACTGTATTCGCCAGAGTTTTGGTATTTCCTTGTGACCATTGGTCATTTTCTGTCCCAATAACGGTTCAAATGACCAAGGTAATTCCCGCCCAATATTATCACAACTGTCTGCTCATGCAAAGACCCCTGTCTTGCTGCCGGCTCATCAGACAGCACCAGGGGCCCGTCGATCACCCATATTGTATTTAAGAAGTGTTAAGGTTATTCCTTATGCCGCGCTCAACGATTTCAAGGGGTTTTACCGAAAAACCCCATGAACTGAGAACAACTGAGAAGAAGTGGTTCTAAGGGACTACTTTGCCAGGATCTTTTTCAGACCGTCAAGATCCCGAATAATGATAGACCTATGCCCCTGCAGAGTCAGAAGTCCATCAGCCTGAAGCGCATTAAGGCGGCGGCTGACTGTTTCAATTGTTGTTCCCAATAGATGGGCTAGTTCCTCTCTGCTGAGCGACGAGCGGATTTCGATCTCTCCTTCCCGGTCGATCCCTGTTTCTGCCTCCATCATCAGCCAAGAAACAAGCCGCTCCTCAACGCTCTTTAAGGCCAGATCCCCAATAAACCTCTCTGCTTGGGCAAGGCGGGCACTGATTGCCTGCAACAGAGCCGCTGCCACCGACGCCTTTCTGTTAAGCAGTGCTCTCATATCGGAGCGTCCGAGAAGGCAGACCTGGCTGGACTCCATGGCTTCGGCAAAGCAGTTCTGCGGCGCATCCTGAAATAGGGCCAGCTCTCCAAAAAAGTCTCCCGGCTCTAAGATCCGGAGAATCTGCTGCCTTCCATCAGCGGACACCGTGTAGAGCTTGATTCGACCACTGCGGACAATATACAGGTTGGCGCCGATATCGCCTTCGCTGAATAGAAGTTCCCCTTTTTCGTACTCCACCGATCGAATAAGGTTGTTGACTTCCATTAACTCATCTGGACCAAGTGATGCAAAGATGGGCACATTCCTGGCACAAACGTGGAGGTGATCACGGCAGCTAGTGCACTGACTCATTTTGCTTCCCCCTTACAGCTATCCCTCCATGAAACACTGCGGACCACTGATCCCTAGGCTGTCCTCTCCAGTACAGCAGATTTGGTGCAGTAAGTTTCATCTACTATAAATTATCATAAGTGACTGTTCCAAGTAAGGGTGGTTACCCTATGATCCCCCGTAGTGTGGGGCAGCAGTCTCTGGAAGCTTTTTGGAGCAGAGAAGGAAAAAGGACCCGAGACAATTGGCGCAATCCCTTGATCCGAGAACCTTGCCTGCAGCGAAAGCTTGTGCTACAATGGGAAAAGACTGTAATACAAAGACTAGCAAGGTGCTTGTTTACCCGAAGCAAGGAGGTGCGAGAGTATGGCCCGACGCTGTGTTGTATGCAATAAGGGTACTGCCACCGGCAATAACGTATCCCATTCCAATAGAAAGACCCGTCGTCGCTGGAATCCTAACCTACAGCGGGTTAAGATCAACTGGAATGGGACTGTTGCCCGCAGGTACGTTTGTACCAGGTGCCTTAAGGGAGGCAAAGTCAGCCGCGCTATCTAAGGCATCCCTTGCTTCAAAGTGCGGCCTTAATTTATTCAGATAATTTTTGGATAGGCAAAACAGGCGACAGATTGTCGCCTGTTTTGCCTATCATTAACCTTCTTTCCGGGCTCAATCTAGCAGCCCAATCTACCTTACAAGCCCACCGTCCCCCTTTGTATGAATGACAATCATAAGGCCGGCGGTCAACTCCACAGAGCCGGTAGATGAGATTAGCTCATTACTTAATCCCCTGGTATCACCGCGATAAAGGGTCTCACCCCTCAAAGGATAATACAATTCCGCAGTCGTAACCCCGCAGCAGGTTTCCGTAAGGGGGATAAGGGAAACATAGTCACCCTTGCCGCCAGAGATTTCCAGCTTACCGGGGCCCCTTAAGACAGCTGCCGATTCTCCCCGTCCAAGTACCTTCATAGTACCATCAAAACCGCCGGCGGATCCTAGAAGTATATTGCCCAAAGCGTGATCCAGGCGACCTCCTAAGCCGCCGAGAAGCCAGATCTCCCTTATGCCTTGATCAGCAGCGTATTCCACTGCTATCTGGCCGTCAGTCTTATCTTTTTCAACAGGATACTCATGCACCTCTCCAAGTGCCGGGTCTTTCTCCCTAAGGCGCTGTCGCAAGTCTTCACTTAGGGAATCAAAATCTCCCAGCACAACATGGGGTTTTATACCTAGGGCCAAAGCATGCACCAGCCCCGCATCGGCACAGATTACTAGATCGTCTGCCTTGACTTCTGGGACGCTGTCTGCGGAAAACTCGCCGTTGCAGAAGATCAATGCCCTCTGAAACTGCTGATTTTCACCTTTCTCCTTCATCCCTGGTTACCTATTGCCTTTCTCAGTTTTTAACAGAGGAGTCTGCAGCAAGAGCCCAATGACAACAATGGCTATAACCGCATTGGGAATGATATAACTGGCATTATAGCCCAGCGAATAGATCCAGGGGTTCATTCCTTCCGGCGCATAGGCTCCAAAGAAGATGGCCCCTGACAGTACATGGACAGCGTAGCGGCCAGCTGTGCCCAATACCAAGCCGATCATTGGTTTTCTAGGAAACATACCGGCAAGCCCCAGTGCTGCAAAGGGGAGGGGATAATCCATTACCAGCTGTATTGGGTGGATTATATATGGATCCAAGAAGAGGTTGAGAATCCCCACGATAAATCCCGACCACACGCCGGCTCCTACTCCATGCCGCAGGCTGACTACAAACAGGGGGACCATCTCCAGAGTCACCGAGCCACCGTAGGGCATCCGATAGATCCGCAGCATGCCTAGGATCAAAGCAAGGGCTGCCGCCACTGCAATCTCCACCATTACCCGAGTATCCCACTTTTTCTGCATAAAAAACTCCTCCTTGGTTCGGCCGTTCCCAGGGAGGAACCACTTCGAGGTATGAAATAAGCCGTAACCACGGGCCACGGCTTTAATTCATAACCCAGCCGCATTCCCTACGCAGGTATTACCCTACAGGTTCGAAGGGTCAGGAACCGGTTGGTTCCACTCTCAGCAAATGCTCCCCTAGCGGACCGAACTTCAATATTGTTGTTATACATGATATGTATTCTCGGCCTGTCACCATTCTCCTGCAGCTCTCCTATTCCTTAATACATCTCATACAAATACATGGGCTCTTCTCCCAATAAGGCCCCCAAGCTCCCGCCGTGATAATATCTGGCGGGTTATGGCAACTACTACCTACATTCTTCCCCCCAAAAAGACCGGACCAAACAAGACCACCAGGAGGCTTGGAAATATGAAAAACACCAAAGGGAACAGCAGTTTTACCGGTGCTTGGTTCGCCCGGGATTCAGCCCGTTGGGCCTGATTGATGCGAATCTGATTGGCCAAGAGTACTAATGTGGAACTAATGCTGGTCCCCAGCTGGTCAGCTTGGATTAGCGTTGCACAGACCGACTTGACATCAGCATCCTGAGTCCGGACAGACATCCGCCTTAAGGCTTCCTGGCGGCTGTCCCCCATCCGCATGTGATGAAGCACCAGCCGCAGTTCCTCTATCAAAGGATTGGGTGGGCTTTTCTCGACAATTACCGCTACTGCGGCATCAAAGGTAAGTCCGGCGCCGGTACAGATCACCAAGAGGTCCAGTATTCCCGGCAGTGCCCGGCGAATGGCCGCCTCCCGCCTGCTGCTCGCGGAGGTCAACCACAGATAGGGAAGGCGGCTGCAGAGATACCCGCCTAGAGCTGCCAAAAATAAACCGGCCCGGAAATAATGCAGAAGACCTGACCCGCAGACAGCGGCAACACACCGCCAACCCCACAGCTCTTGGATGGTCAACTTAGCAGGATATCCGGCAACAGCTAGACGCTGAAGACTATCCTGCCTTACCTTCTGCCAAGGCAGCCGGAGCCAGAGGCTTGTTCCCATATCGGAGACTAATCCCCTAATTACTAACTGAAAAAGCTGCCAGCTCGTTCCCTCAAAAGCTCCTTGGGACTCAAGTTCTTGCCAAGCCAGCCAACTGGATTTTACCTGTTCATACCAAAGATAGACCAGCGCAGCACAGCCCCCGTAACAACATGCCAAGAACCAGTCCAATCCAACCACTCCCTACGGATCAACCTGACAGATCCGCTTGATCATCCAAGTACCAACTACCTCTAAAGCAAAGGCAATGCCCAAGAGCAGCTGACCAATTGGATCTACCAGCAGGGGCCTGATAAACTCCGGCATAATGAGGTGAATTATACCTCCAAGGGCAATAGGCAGAATCGCCACTACAATACCTGTTAACCTTCCCTGGGAGGTGGCGGTCTTTAGTTTCGCTGCTAGATTCAGCCTCTGCCTTAGTGACTCTCTCAGAGTGCCCAGCACAAAGATTAGATCTCCACCCATCTGCCGCTGGATAATCACAGCAGTAACCAGTTCTGAGAAGGTCTCATTGGCAGTCTCTTTTCCAGCCCGCTCCCAGGCGGTATCCATTGGAACACCCAGCTGGACTTCACTTATGATCCGGCTGCAGATATCTGCCAGGGGAGGCTCCATCTCTCGGGCAACCAGCTCCAGTGTCTGGTAGAGGTTGAACCCCGCCTGCAAACCACCCTGCATCAATGTGATCCCATCTAACAGCTGAAGCTCCAGTTTAGCCTGCTGCCGTCGCTGCCGTCTTGAGGCGGCAATTGCAGGAAAGATCCCGAAAACGGCGGCTCCCAGCACCATCCCCCAGGTCTCACCCAGAACCCAACCTAGGAATGCCCCCGCTAAAGCCCTGAGGCATGGGTTTCCCGCCAACCTACTCAGCTCCTTTAGTCTTTCCCTCAGTGACCCAATGGATCCCATGTTTTGCCATGCTAAACCGAGACAGAGGAAGCTGAGAAAATATAGCGGCATTATGGGCATCCTTACACCCCCCGCTGCCTAAGCTCGCTATACAGTTCTGGAGGCTCATTCACCCGGATAAACCTCCCCTTGGCTTTACCGCCAACACTACCTTCCGATCGAAAGATAAACAGGGGCACCAGTTTTATTCGATCATCTTCCATGCCTTCAATCCACGCTATCTCCGTTATCTTGCGGCTGCCGTCCCGAAAGCGGCCCTGGTGCACAACAATATCCAATGCTGCTGCCATTTGTTCCCGAATAGCCCTTAACGGCAGGTCCATATTTCCCATCATTACCATGGTTTCCAACCGAGACATGAGGTCTCTTGGTGAATTGGCATGGGCTGTTGTCATGGAACCGTTGTGACCGGTGTTCATTGCCTGCAGCATATCAATAGTTTCCGGACCCCGCACCTCTCCAATGATGATCCTGTCAGGCCGCATTCTAAGAGCATTACGAAGCAAGTCCCGAATGCTGACAGCTCCCTTCCCTTCGATATTCGCCGGTCGGGCCTCCAGCCGCCCCACATGGGGCTGCCTGAGCCGAAGTTCTGCCGCATCTTCGATGGTTATGATCCTTTCATCCGCGGGAACAAAACTAGAGAGGACGTTAAGGAGAGTGGTCTTTCCGGAACCAGTACCGCCGGACACTACTAAGTTCATCCTTGCCCTGACACACAGCCGCAAGAATTCCGCCATTTCTTGATCGAGGGAGCCGAACCCGATAAGGTCATCAATGGAGAGAACCTCATCGAGAAACTTGCGTATGGTCAGCATCGGACCGTTGAGGGATAAGGGCGGAATAATGGCATTGACTCTTGAGCCATCGGGCAGCCGGGCATCAACCATGGGAGAACTCTCATCGATGCGCCGTCCCAAAGGTGCAATAATCCGTTCTATAATCTTAATCACCGCGCTGTCGTTGGTGAACTGCTTATCTGTCAGCATCAGCTGGCCACGGCGTTCAACGTAGATTTGGTTACAGCCGTTGACCATGATCTCTGTGATTTCAGGATCCCTCAGCAGTACCTCCAAATGGCCGAGACCGAGAATCTCATCAACCATCTCTTGGCGGAAAGTCTGCTGGTCTTGTTCAGACCACTTATTGGCCACCTTCTCAGCAAGGACTTCATCGATAACCTTGATCACCTGGGCCTCAAGATGTGCCCTGGTTCCCCGCCCATTTTCCCTGCTTAGCTGCTGAGGCCCCACTTGTTCG
Organism: Bacillota bacterium; assembly: GCA_012727675.1. Lineage (GTDB taxonomy): Bacteria > Bacillota > Limnochordia > DTU087 > DTU087 > DTU087. Next base: position 24,292 of record JAAYGR010000148.1, on the reverse strand, counting down.
ATCACCCGCTGATGGACTAGGGCCTGAAGCTCCTGCCGGAACTCTTTGCCGTGGACATCCACACCTGGAGTGTGAAGTACTTTGGCTTCAATCTTGTTGGGACTGACAAAGATTGGAAAAATTCGCATCCCTAAGGGACTGCTTGCCCTTGAATCTGCTCCCAAAAGCTCCTCTACCATTGGGATGATGCCCTTTGCCAACCTCGGATGCATCTCAGTGTCCCCACCATCTAGCCCCAAGTGACGCTGGGAAATTTCAGGCAGCAAGTAATCAAAGGGCTGTCCTGCCACCCTTTCCATCTCCGATATGGTTAACAGTTCCCTGCCGGTAAACCGGTTGAGGACCAGCCTTGTTCGACCTCCATAGCCCAATAGGCGAAACAGCTTAACTAGTTCTGCCAAGTTCTTTAGGGCCGGCCCATCGGGGGTCACCATAGTATAAATTCTGCAGCTGATGGGCAGGACTGCCAGTACCCGGCTATCAAAGCTAGTGGCAAGATCGACAAGGACAAAATCATGGCGATAGCGCAAGAGATGAATTGCCTTTTCCACATGTCCCTCTTTGATCCGCTGCCAGCGATCGGGACTCCTGGGTGCAGCCAGAAGCCTCAGTCCATTTTCATGGGGCAAGAGATAGCTTTCCAGTGTCCTTGGTTCGATGGTGTCCATAACCGGCAGCAGATCAGAGAAATTAGGATCGGGCTCCAGACCCAGCCAGGCGGCTAGATCGCTCCCTAAACGCAGAGTCAAATCTACCAGCGCCACCCTGCATCCTCTCTTGGCCAGCACAGAAGCTAGGTTAGCACAAAGAAGGGTTTTCCCCACACCTCCTTTGCCGCTGTAGAAGCATAGGACCTGTCCCAGCCGCCGCTGGGCCGGATTGCTTACTGAAGCGATTGCCATCTCCTTGCACCTCCCCATAGAGATAGTCTTCCTGCTTCAGTTTTCCCGTTTGGACTCCCATTTCCGAAAGCTGTCGCCTTCTACCACCCTGGGACTGACCAGCACTACCAAGTCGGTCCTAAGATTGCTTTTCACCTCACTGCGAAATAGACTACCCAAAATCGGCAGCTCACCCAAGATAGGCACCTGCCTTATCCGGATGTTCTCTTCCTCCGAAAGGAGGCCTCCAATGACCAGGGTCTTGCCCGGTTCCACCGCGGCTTGGGTCCGCCACCGGCGGGTCCGCACTCCAGGGATCAGGGCATTTTCCAGCTGGACAGCGTTCTCCCAGTCAAGGGAACTCACTTCCGGTTCTACTTGAAGATGAATAGCCCCATTTTGCAAAATGGTAGGAGTGACCTTTAGTCCAACTCCATAGGACTTCCATTCAATTCCTTCAATATCGGCAGGTACAGGGATTTCCCCTCCCGCAAGAAACTCCGCCTGCTGGCGGTTCTCGGTAAGAAGAGACGGAGATGCCAATACCCTCGCCTTCCCTGAACGCAGTAGACTTTGAAGGTGTGTTTCAGCCCACAACGGGCCCACCACCACACTAAAGCCCGACTTTGGCTCTTCTTCAGTCTGGAAGAATTCGCCTGACATCGTCCCCACTGACGCCGGCTCTTCTGTGTTCAGGCTCAACTCCCAATCTATGCCCAGCTCCCGATGGTCACTGTAGGAAAGCTCCAGCATACAAACATCTACCCAAACCTGCTGCACATCTTCTGCCACAGTAACAAAACTCTCAACAGGCACACCGAACATGGACGCGATAGTCTCGATACGCCGCTGCTCTTCCAAAGACTTAACCTCTCCTTGCAGAATCAGGGTGTTTCCCACATAAGTACACTCAACCGCCGGGTTTCCCAGGGATGACCTGATCGCCTCTAGTGAAGGAAGGCAGGGCTCTGGATGGAGAATTTCCAACCTGTTAATCCAGTGGGAAAGCTCACTGTCAAACAGCGCCTCCAAATACGCCCCAGCTTCAGGTGTCACCTGACCCATTACGACCGGTGTAGATGCCGCCTTGTAGAGGGTCGCTCCCAACCTGGCAGCCTCCTTAACCAACTCGTTCCACGTAAGGGTACTTTCCAGTTCCAAGGCTGTGTCATCTTCATCGGGGAGCTCCGCAATCTCAATCAAGCCTAGCACCGGCACTCCGAAGGTCTCAGCAATACTTTCAGCCCGGATCTTGTCACTGGGATCTTCAACGGTTCCCTCCAGCAGCACCGTCCCGTTGAGCAGCCTAACCCTTACTGTGCTTAAGCCAATTGCTTCAGCGATTTCTGCCTCAGATAATTCCGGTGCTTCTGGTTCTTCACCCCTTACCACCAAGGCATCAATTACCGGATAACCAAAGGCGGAAGCAAGGGCCAACACGGCCTCCTTCTCTTCAATAGAAGCGGCAGTACCCTGAAGCACCACTGTGTTTCCTACAGCATTCACCGCCACACTGTCTGACTTGATTAATTTCTTGATCTGGGCAATAGTCAACCTCGATAGACTACCACCTGAGATTAGGTCCACTACTTTGGAGCTGTATTGGCCAGCCAGGGCCACCGCCGCTTCACGCGTCTTGGGATCGAGGGTGCCTTCCAAAACAAGGGCATCACCGACCCACCGCACCACCAAACCGGGAATACCGATTTCCCTTTGAATCAGGGATGGCGGTGCTTTCCCATTCTCTCTGGGTATTAGCTGTATTAGGTTAGAGACCTCAAGTCCCAATGGGGCCCCGAAGTCGTAAACCAAGGATTCCGCAACATCAATAGCTGCTGGTTCCTTTGCCGAGCCTGCAATGATGAGGCGCCGCCCTTTTCTACTCAGTTTCACATCCCAAAGGCCCGGAAGCTCCTGGAGCATATTCTGCAGGGCAGCTAAATCTTCAGCAGCTGCCTCCCGCTGTTTGGAGCTGGTAGCATCGACAAAGATCAGTCCATGGGCCCTGAGAAGCTCTGCCAGAGCCTCCTTGCGGCGGACATCGTGGGCTTCGCCCTCCAATATGAAGACATCACCGAGTGAATCCAGCCTATAACCCCACGCCGCGCATAGATTTCGAATATCATCGATGATTGCTGCCAAGTGGCTTTTACCGCTTTCATCATCCTGTTCATTAAGGCTTTCATTGTCTAACTCAGCATGCGGGGATGTATGCAGGTCATCGGCTGCGACATCTGTTAGTTCTGCAACGTCCATCAGGTTTAGAACTTCGGGACTAAACTGCCGGGCTATCTCTACCGCCCGCAGGCTGTCCCCGGCTGTCTCAACACTTCCTTCCAATATAGCTAGGTCTTTCACCACCTGGACAGTGACATTGGGTAAACCCAAAGCTCTTTGGATCTCCTGTGCCCGAAGCCCATCGACAGATGCATCCCACTTTTCGGAGACGTCTTCTCTTATGTCTTCCTTTTCGTTAGCGGCATCAACGCCTTTGACCGACAATAGACTCAGAACCGGGTCCCAGATGGAGGAGACGAGATTCTCCACCGCTTGTTTTTCTTCTTCGCTCTCTAGACTGCCTTGGAGCACAAGGTACTCCTTCCACCAGCTAGGTTGGATGTTCCAGGGCTCCAATAGCCGCTCTAAGGATGAAAGCTCTATGGGGGGCCGAGCCGTAACCACTAGGTCAAATTTGCTCACCCCATTATCGTCCCAAATCATCAAAGTGGTGTACCCAGCGCGGATGCCGTTAATTAGAAGAACATCTTCTTCTATAACCGTTACATCTGCAATAGCTGGATCACCAACGGCAACCCGTTCCAGTCCGTAGACTTGTCTTATAACACTCTCCCCAGCATAGAGATAAAGCTTAGCTGAATCAGCAGGTTGACCATGGGGAACCGAAGCATGATCCTCGATGAAGGATCCGTAATCTGCCCCGGCGGTTACGGCAGTGCAGAGAAAAACTACCAAAATCAATAAGGCGCTGGAAATAAGCAGCCGTAGAATTCTAAGGCCTCTACTGGTGTCAAGTGTCCAAAGCACCATCGGCAATGGGCAATCACCTCCACTTCTAGTGCGATTCTTTAGCTAAAATTCCCGCCTCACGGCACTGAGGGTAGCGAAGCTACCTGACAAACAGAATCGATGGATGGGCCTCTAATGTCGATACCGTGCCTCGAATCACCTCAACTGTCCTCTGGGGTAGTTCAGCATCTCCACCAGTACCGCTTTCTCTCCCATCCTCTAGCGATGAAGACCTGTTACCTCCATCCCATCCCCTTGGTTCATAGCCAAACAGCTCCCGTATGGTCAGCACTGAGTATTCCGAATCTGTGCTGCCCACCTCTGATTCAGGCCTGAGCAGCAGTTGTAAATGGCCACTTGAGCCAAAGAGAGATAGTCTCTGAGCTTCCTGGGGCGAAACAGCCAAGACCACCGTTTGGGTGCCAAGACTCCCGCCGTAGGCATTATCCTTAACAGCAGCATCAAGCAGTTTGACATCCTCTAGAACCATGACGCTGTTTTCCAATCCAGTGCTGTAATCCAAGAAGGTGCCTAGGATATCAACCCGTCTGCCCATAGTAAGTTCTGACTCCAGGCCCTCGACTCCCCGGACAGAAACTGCCACTGCCCGTTCCCCTGGAGAGAGGCGCCAGGATAAATTCTGTTCCTCTTCCTCCACCAATCGATTCGCAATTATGGCTTCACCGGGAACGAAATCTACCGCTGCAACGTAGTTTTCCACCTGGGCCGGGTCGGTGACCACTCCTTGAGCAACCATGTCCGCGGGCCACAAGCGGGTGGTTACATGGTTCTGCCTAAGTCTTGTACCCCTGGGGATGGCCGTCCTGGCAACCACCACCTGCACATGGGCCCCTTGTCCCAAGGCCTGCGCTTCCAACCTTCGGATATAGATATTTGTCAGTTTAGTTGCAAGGAGTGCCAAGAGGACTGCTGTGATCAGGTACCTGTGACGAAACATGTCCTACAGCTCCTCATCCTCTATGTGCAAGTGAGTCAGGATATAATGAACCTGTTCCTCATCCTCTCCGGGATAGACTACTAAGTTCATTGCGTCAGGGACATTAAATCCAAAGGCACCGTGGATGCCAGCTGAGTAAATTATCCAATCGGGAGAGAGCCCCCGAAAATGGGCAACCACTGCATCAACGGGGCTGGTGGTCTGAAAGCTATACATCTCTACTGGAGAATCGTCAAATTGGCCGACAGCTAACCCAATCAGTTGAGAGCCGGGTACTACAAATTGTCTCGGCGGCAGCAAGTTCCAATCCGGAGTTTTTCTTCCGGAAGCAGGGGTACAGATAGCCAAATAGGCCAACCCCGGATACAACGGATCGCTCTGGGTTTCATCAATGTATATGGCTGCCTGCCAGTGACCGCGATGGGCGACAAACACCTTTAGTTCTTCTGATGACAGAGCAGACAGGAGAACCTGCACCTCCTTGGGCATCTGCTCCATTGTTCTCAGGTCAGCCCACAGCCAGTAGTGGTCAAAGCCGAACTCTTCTCTGACATTACGCCACCCACCTCGCAAGAGGTCTCTGGCTATGGTTTGGTAATCGTCCTCGGTGACTGTGCCATATTCGATGTAAGCCAACACCTCTCCGTATCTGACCCAAAGTTGGCCATGGCACTCTCCTATTTCCCGCCAGATATTTGGGGTATCGATAGGAGGCAGACTTACATAAGGCAAATTAGGAAATCCCTGGACCATGGTGCCGGAAAAGACCAGGCCAAGACCAAACAAGCACAGTACCAAGAGTCTATATCGCTGGTGCATAGAATCACACCTCTCCTCTCAGCAGTTTTCTGAATATATCCAAAAGCTCCAGTGGAGGCAGTCTACTGATGTCAAAAATCTCTCTGCCTAAACTCATAGAAGCTTCCACGGTCGGCCGCCGCCCCAGCATTCTGATAGGAGGAATCACCGGTACTTCACATTCCACCGATACCGTGGCCATTAGCATGCTGGTCCGCAAGCGAACTCCGATAGTTCTGCCTTCCATGAAGGGATACTGCCGCAAGAATCGGATGACCTCATTTCGGATAACCTGTTCACTACCACCCTGGAGATAAACCTCAGCGGCCTGGCGGACAGCCATATGAACCAGTAGATTCGCATGACAGAACAACGCCAACTGCAGCACACCGCAGACTATAATCAGTAGAACCGGGGCAATCAGCACAAATTCAACTAGAGCTTGTCCCAAGTCTCCTGGCTCAAGAGCAGGGTGTCTATTTCCAACCTTGTTTTTTAAGAGTGCTGGTAGCTTTTTCAACTCTAGTCAATCCTTCCCAAGCCGCCGGAATATTGCGGAAGAAGCATCCCTCTTCCATGGACAATTCCCCGGGCACGGGCATGTGGATTGAGAGCTAGCTCCGGAATTGTCTGTTCACCTAAGAAGGTATGAACCCACTTAGGCAGCCTAAGCTTCTGTACAGCCGCTAACTCGACAAACCGATTGCCGGTTCGTCCCAACAGGCGATCTGTAAGATTGCCAAGCCATCCGTATCCGACACCGAGATTCGGTGTATGGACCGGTATGATGATAGCTTTGTTATTGGCCCAGCCCACCTGGATTGCCCGGGCATTGGCTGCATCGGGACCGTAGCGAATCACCTCATTCCTCAAGCGGAGAATAGTCAGTTGAACAGGAGGGCCCAAGAAACCAAGCCACCAAGAGAACGGTCGAACCCAATTGGCAAAGATAAGAAGATCTAGACAGTCGGCCAGCATACCAGCTCCAGCTAGAGCCGCTGCATCAGCCGCATTCTGAACCCGGATCTTCGCGACAGTCGCCTCAGAGACTATGTAAATTCCAACTGCAAAGACCATCATGAGTCCTAGGCTGATCAGAAGAAAGGTAAGAGCATGGCCCTCCTCACCCCTTAGAGCCGCCTCTAATCTCTCCAATAACCGATGCATTTTTCAAGGCCTCCCCAACCTATACTCAATCAACAGCTGATTGGAATCACCGCCAGTTCTGTTCCCTCGGGAATCTCCATCGGTCAGTAGTCTCCTTACGATGGTTACTAGCGAAGACAGTTTTGTCTCTTCACGGCCAACTTGCACCACAACCCCCTTCTGTTTTCTTGTCACAGACAGCACTCTACCCGCGACTTGACGGCTTAGGTTCGACAGCCAAAAGAGTTCCCGCCGGGATGTCGCCAAGAACAAGGCTGCTTCTTCCTCTCCCTTTGAGGCACTGTCAACTAAGGCTGTCCTAGTTGCAACATATGCTGAAAAATGGAGCATTTGACTTTCGATTACATGAAGGGTAAAGGCCAAAAGACCCAGAAAAAATACCAATAGAAGGGGTAACACTAAGCAAAACTCAAGAAGAGCTGCTCCTTCATCCCTTGTCGCCATGCCTTGTCAACCTCCTCCAACAGTTTCAACCTTTGCCCTACCCCTTCACCCCTTGCCGGCTATCAGCTCCATAATTCGAAAGACTAGAATCCCCAAGGAGTAGGCGGCTGCATATGGTACCATGGGAAGAGGTCTTTCTGCTGACTCTCGTGTCCAAGACCTACCCACCAGCCTTTCCCGTCTTTTTCTTGAAACGATGCTCAGCAGGCTTGCCAGCCCGCCGGCCGCAGTTCCTGCCAAGAAGAAGGCTCCCGTCTTTTCTTCTCCGGCCAAGAGGCTGGCTGCAGCAACCAGCTTTACATCGCCTCCTCCCATCCAACCTCGCCTGAATCCCAGGTAAAAGGGCCAGCCGATCATTAAGGTCAAGAGCACTGTATGAATAAGGCTGCCAACTCCTTGTGCTGCTCTCAAGACCAGCCCGACAATTATGGATACGGCGATTAACGGATTTGGTACAATACGAAAGCGGAGGTCATAATAAACGGTCCCCAAGAGAAGTATAGTAAGAGTTAACTCCTTGGCCCAGTCCACTATCCCATGTAGACAGACGGATCCCCGCAGAAGGTGCAAACAAGTACCAATAGTCGTCATCTCCCTGTTAAGTGCTGATGGGACTGCCCCAGCGCCATATAGGAACTGGGGCAGCCTTGTCAGTGTTAAGCACTGGTCATCCTAACCCAGGTATGTCTAATCACCAGCCATGCCCTGAAGAGGTATTATGTTATTTTAGTAGCCTGTAGCGTTGACGCCGCTTATCGCTTGTGTCATTTCTTCAAACTTCAACTTAAGATTCTCCCCCAGGGTTCTCACCGCCACCAAGGCTGCGATGGCAATCAAAGCAGTAAGCAGTCCGTATTCGGCCATACCTTGACCGCTTTGATCCCTCCATAACTGGGAGAGGGTATGACCCATCAAAATCCTCCTTTCCGATTTAGTAGATTGGGATGCCAATGGACCATAGAGATATGGCGGTGACTGCATTGCGGATGAAAGCTGCCATTTGGTGCTGCATATGTTTGGTGGCCCAGATGAGAGGAATTGCAACAGCACTAAGTACTAACACGTACTCCAAAATGGCTTGCCCTCTCTCTCCGCTGCAGTCAGTCCGCAGGGAGCGCATCGATTTCACCTCCTTTGTCATGGCTCCAGCTCTACAGTCAATTGACACAACATGTTGTTGGTGAGTATATCTTAACACATTTCTTCCATTTGTCAAGTAGAATTTTACCTCCAGGGACAAGAAATGGGACAGCTGCCGCCGGTTCAATAACCGCCGTATTGGCTGTCCCTTCAGCTCTTAGGCTTCTCTTCAACCCATCTTAATATATGCTGCACCCGGACTATACCTAGTTATCCTAATACAAATGCAGTTAACTGCCGTTTAACTCTCCGGCTGCTGCCGCAGGTCCTCTATTACCTGCTCTGGATCAGGTGCTCTAAAGATAGCTGTTCCTGCCACCAAGACCCTGGCCCCGGCATCAACCGCCAGAGGAGCAGTCTGTCGGTCAATTCCTCCGTCTACTTCAATGTCGCAATTTGCCTTCGCAGAAGCTATTAGGCGGGCTGCATCTTCAATCTTAGGTATTACCTCAGACAGGAAGGCCTGGCCGCCAAAACCGGGATTAACAGTCATAATCAAGACTCTATCGATTAACGGCAGGATATATTTCAACTCCGTGACGGGAGTGGCAGGGTTAAGTGCTACACCAGCCTTAATATTTAGGTTCTTGATCACCTGCAGTGTCCGGTGCACATGGCGGCATGCTTCCCAGTGGATTGTGATACAGTCGATTTTGCCCCCGCCCGCGGCAAAAATATCGGGGATCAGCCGCTCCGGTTCCTCCACCATCATGTGGACATCAAAGGGCAATGGCGAAACCCTAGCTGCGGCAGCTATCACCGGCGGACCGAAACTGATATTCGGAACGAACCGCCCATCCATTACATCGACATGCAGGTAGTCGGCTTTCTCTACTTTGGCTATCTCATCCTTGAGGCAGGCAAAATCAGCTGCCAGCATCGAAGGGGCAATTTTGATCACCTAAATCACCTTTTCTTTCTACATTCCTGTTGCTTAATATCGAGTGCGGGCCTGCTGCTCCAGTTCATCCAAAAGCAGTAGATAGTTCTCGTAGCGGCTGGGAGCGATCTTTCCTTCCGCCAAGGCTTCCTTCACACCACAGTCCGGCTCTGACCGGTGAAAACAGCTGGTAAAACGGCAGTTTATCTTGTACTTCTCAAGATCTGGGAAACAGCTATCAAGCTCAGATTCATCGAGGTCATCCAGCCGCAGCTGACTGAAACCGGGTGTGTCGGCCACATAACCACCGCATTCCAGGGGCAAGAGGGCTACTTGGCGGGTAGTCTGCCGTCCCCGTCCTGTTTTGCGGCTTACTTTGCCGGTGGTCAAGTGCAGACCCGGCTGCACTGCATTTAGAAGGGAGGATTTGCCCGCTCCTGAGGCACCGGCAAAACTGCTGGTCTTGCCTTCAAGGCACCGCCGCAGTTCGTCAATCCCCACCCCTAACTTGGCAGAACACCTCAACACCGAGTACCCTGCCCTTTCGTAAATAGCAGCCAGCTCCTCAGGAACCGATTCCGGCACCAAGTCGATCTTATTCAGACAGACCACTGGACGAAGGCCCCGGCTTTCAGCCAGCACCAACAATTTGTCTATCAGGATAAGCTGGGGATCCGGTCGGGCGCAGGCACTGACCACAATCAATTGGTCAACATTAGCTACAGCCGGTCGGTAGATAACTGTGGTGCGGGGCAGTACCTCCTCAATGACTCCTTCATTCTCACCTAAGGGAAGGTACTGCACCTTGTCTCCGGCAAGAATGGTAAGATTCTGCTTAATCTTACCTCGGGGGCGGCAGCGAATGACTCTGCCGCTGCTTGTTTCAACATCGTAGATTCCGCCTATTCCCCGAAGAACTATCCCTAACTCAGACGCCACACGTTTCCTCCTTCATAATTGGTTTGAGAGGTGGTGAATCCCGACTTACTCGGGAAATCCAGTCTCCGAGATCTTAAAGTTATCCACATAAACCTGTATTCGGGCATTGTCGCCGTAGCCCCGTACATGGCTGGTAATGCTGCTTTCTCCCGGATGGACGCCCCGATACACTTCCCGGGCGCCTAGGGCGTCGATGACAATCACTACAACTTCTTGGTCCGGCCCCGGCGGTACCGTCACCTGGACGCTGGCCTCCCGCAGGCGATCTTTACCTGTATCTACAGGTCTGTCCTTGGCAACATGCTCGGCCTCAGCACTTCCATCAACGGCATCTTCCCCTGCCGTCCTTTCTCCCGAAGACACATCTCCGAAATCAGCCGGCGGCTCCTCCGCAGATTGTCCTGTACCCCAGCTGTTGTAGATAAAATCAATAGGAGTATCTTGGGGAACCTGCACTCCCGGAGCTGGACTTTGGGCTATCACTTCCCAAGGCGAAAGGGAGGGATCGCTCTGGCCCCACACATTGCCTATTGTTAGTCCAAGGCGCCTCACCCGGATTTTCGCATCTTCAAGAAGCTGCCCCCGCAGGTCAGGGACTACTACCACTGGCGAGCCCAAGTCTCCCCGGCTGACCATCAGATCTACTGCCAAACCTTCTTCCAGATATGTTCCGGACTGCGGGCTCTGACTTACCACATACCCTTCCAGCACCGTAGGCTCATAAACCGGTGTTTCCACACCGACAATGAGTCCCGCCTCCGTGATCCTCTCCTTGGCTTCCTCCAGACTCAAGCCCACAACAGCAGGCACCTGCACCAGCTTGGGACCGCGACTTACCACAACCCATACTGTGCGACCTTCCTTCACCCTCCGGTTGGCCGCTGGATCCTGTCTAATAACCCTGCCGGCGGGTAAATCACTTTCGATTTCCCGATCAACGGCAAGTTTCAACCTTTGCTTTTCCAGTGCCAACCTCGCCTCCGCAACCGTCAGGCCGGTAACATTGGGCACACTGACCTCTGCCGGGAAAATCAGTTCAGGAAGGTAGGAAATAGCCCAAAAAAGGCCTCCCAGAAAGGCAATAATAAATATAAGCATGAATCCACGCATCCGCCGTTTCTTAGGCGAGGGCCTCGAACGCTTCCCTTTGCTCACTTTTCTCCCTTCCTCCAATCCGTGGACCCGGGTGGCTTCGGCTTCCTCCAGCTCTGCGGCAGGCATCATCCTTGTTGCCTCCCAATCATCCTGGGGATCTCCCAAATCTCCATTGGTACGGGCTGTAGCCAATGGAGCTGCCAGCTTAGTTTCCTGCAGGGCGCGGATAAACTCCTCCGCTGAACGGAAACGATCCTTGGGGTCTTTAGCCAATGCTTTAAGAATCACATTATCTAAAGACTTGGGAATGGCGGGGTCGATCTCCCTGGGAGAGGGTACCGGATCCTGCAGCTGCTGCAGGGCAACCGCGATGGGAGTTTCGCCGGTGAATGGTACTGTACCGGTGAGCATTTCATAAAGGACAATCCCCAGAGAATAGATATCTGATTGTTCGCTGGTAACTCCGCCCCTGGCCTGCTCAGGCGAAAAATAATGTACAGAACCGATAACCTGCCCAGTTTGGGTCAATGCAGCGGTGCTCATTGCCCGGGCAATGCCAAAGTCCGTCACCTTCACGGTGCCTTCGTGGGTAATCAAAATGTTGTGGGGCTTGATGTCCCGGTGCACCAGATTGTTGCGGTGGGCATGACCTAGGGCAGCAGCCACCTGGACAGCGACATCGACACTTCGTTCCGGGGTCAGCCGTCCTTCCCGTCGGATCAGCTCCTTGAGATTAATACCCCGGACATACTCCATGACAATATAATGGGTGTTCCGCACTTCCCCTACATCATAGATATTCACTACATTGGGATGGGATAAACTAGCAGCCGACTGTGCTTCCCGGCGAAAACGCTCAACAAGGTCCTCATCACTTGCGTACTGCTCCCTCAGCACCTTCACCGCTACCCAGCGATGGAGCAGTCTATCTTTAGCCCGGTAAACCACGGCCATGCCGCCTTCACCGATGCGCTCTCTAATTTCGTAGCGGTTTGACAAAACTTCTCCTTCCATTATCTCACCTCACTCCCACCGGAGATTTTGGCCATCCTCATTCCGGTGACGGGACCCTAACCGGCAGCTCCCTGAAAATATGCTGCAAAAATCCGGCGGGCAATGGGAGCCGCCACGCTGCCGCCGCTGCCGCCGTGTTCCACAACCACAGCCAGGCAGATTTCTGGCTTATCCACCGGAGCCATGCCTACAAACCAGGCATGGGCCCTTCCTTGAGGATTCTCTGCCGACCCGGTTTTCCCAGCTACATCTATTCCTCTTAATGCCGCATTCCGCCCGGTGCCCCGGGTCACCACCTCTGCCATTGCCTGGCGAATTTTCCGAGCGTTGTCGGCACTGATTACATATCCCATGGGCCTGGGCCGATTTGTCCACTTGCCGCTGCCTCCACGGGCCTTGACGGCATCAACCAAAACCGGCTCCATCATCAGTCCATCATTGGCGATGGTCTGGACCACCACTGCCATCTGCAGAGGAGTAGTGACTATGCCGTATTGACCGATGGCCATCTGGGCCAGTTCTAGGGGAGAAAGGGGGCCAGCTGGCAGTTTTCCCGCCCCTACATTATCACCGGCAAGGGGCGGCTTTCTCCCTAAGCCAAAGGAGCCGGCCATCTGCAGAAGCTCCTCGCTTCCGACTCTGCGGGCTACCTCTATGAAGACGGTATTCGATGATACCACCAGTGCATCCAAGAGGGATATGGACCCCCAAGAAGTACCCCCGGCATTGGCAATCTGGTGCCCTTGGATAGTTACAGAGCCTCTATCATCAAATACGCTGGCTAGATCCAGCCCCCCATTGGCCAAGGCCGCGGCCAGCACCACTATTTTAAACGTAGAACCCGGAGGGTAGAAGCCAGCCAAAGCCCTATTATACAGCGGGCTGTCGGCATCCCCGGTGATCGTGTCCCATTGGGGATCGATCTCCTGAGGATTAAATCCCGGCACACTGGCAATGGCCAGGATCCGGCCAGTCTTTACCTCCATCACAACAGCGGCACCCCTGCGGTTGCCAAGGGCCTGCTCCACGGTCCGCTGCAAATTCAAATCAAGAGAAGTAATCACATCATAGCCTGAAGTTCGCTCTGAAAGCAAATGGCGGAACCGTCCGACCACCGATGTTCCTGGATACCGCCGGCCCATGAGCATATCATCTAAGTTCTTCTCCAGGCCTGCAGTACCGTAGCGCTGGCTAAAATAGCCAATGGTGGGAGCTAAACCGAAAGTCCCCCGAAAGACCCTCTCAAAGCCCTTTTCCCCCTGCACACTTTCGGCTATGACTTCTCCACTGCTGTCGAATATCCCTCCCCTTTGGACACTGCGCCGCTCTAGGAGCTGGTAGGGATTAGAAGGATGATTAACCAACACTTCCCTCTGTCCCACCTGCCAATAAAGGGCTCCCCCAATCAGGAGGAGATAACCTCCTATGAGAAGATATGTCAATAGAACCACGGGCCTTCTCATGACCAAATCTCCTGTCTGGAAATATTGAGAAGCAGACCCAGACTGAAGAGATTTGTCACCATGGCAGTACCTCCATAGCTAATGAACGGAGTGACCAAGCCTGTCAAGGGCACCAGCCGGAGTAAACCCCCGGCCACTAGAAAAACGCTGAGACTCCAGCCAATCACCACTGACAGCCCAAGGAGCCGTAAGAACCCGTGGCCGCAGCGGAAGGAGATTGCTAGGCCCTTTGCCGCCAGCAAGAATTCAGCAGTCAGACAGCCAGTTAGCCCGGCAAAGCCCAGCTCTTCCCCGATTACCACCAAGGGTAGATCTGTATGGGATGCGGGAATCGTCCGGGCAAGTCCCTGACCGAGGCCTATCCCCAGCCAGCCCCCATTGGCTAAGGCGAACATGGTCTGCACTATCTGATACCCAGCCCCCCTAGGAGAAGCCCACGGGTCGAGCCATATCTCAAATCTGGTAGCCACATGGGGAAAAACCAAGGCGGCAATAGCGCCTCCCAGCCCCCCCATCACAGCAGGTAGAACTAAATAGACTATCTGACCGGTGGCTGCATAGCTGAGTAAGGCAAAAAGCGCATAATAAAGCACTGCAGACCCCAAGTCCCTTTGCACAATCAGTACAAAGAGAAACAACACCCAGATGCTGAGAAGCGGCATTAAGTGCCGCGGTTCCGGGATACTGAAGGGACCCAGCTTGGCGGTTGGGTGTGCAAAGAGCTGGGAGTTTTCGCTGAGGATGCCGGCGATGAACACACCCAACCCCAGCCGCACCACTTCGCCAGGCTGAAATCTCACCGGCCCAATCTCAAACCAAAGACGGGCTCCCCACTGTTCCACTCCGAAAAAGGCTGTGAGAAACAGCAGGCCCAAGCCGGTAACTCCCACAAGATATCGGTAGTTGGCCAGAGATTCCCAATGCCGGGGCAAAGCCCCGAGGGGGATTAAGGTAAACCCTAGAAGCATCCAGCGAAGCTGCCGAAGGGCCAAAGACAGCGACATCCCAGCCAGTGTAGTAAGGCTCAAGGCGCACAAAAAACCGCACAGCGGCAGGAGGTTTTCATCCCCAGAAAAGCCAGCAAAACAAAACAGGAGATGGAGACAAAACAGCCCTATCACCAAACTGCCTCCCAGCCCCACACCTTGGTGCCAGACATCAAAACTAGATCTTCCGCTCAAGGAAACACCTAACAGGGCAATAACTGCAACAAGGGCCAGGAGCCTTCGCTCATGCCGCCGTGCCCTGAATCCAGCTGGCAGGTATTTTTCGAGGCCTCTGCCGGACAACAAAAGAGATCGAACCTCCCCTTTGACACTGTTAATCGCCGAGGGCAGCTACTAAGGCAGTAATGTTATCGTGTCCTCCCCGTTCATTAGCCAGTTCAACAAGGCGCTCCGCTGCCTGTTGAGGGTCGGTGAACTTGGTCAGGATGTCTCCCATCTCTTCTTCACTGATTAGAGAATAAAGGCCATCAGTACATAATACCAAAACATCTCCATCGGCCATGTCCTCTTCCCTAATGTCAAGAGAGACTTGGGGCGCGGTTCCAAGGGATCTAGTCAACACATTCCGGTGGGGATGAACCAGAGCTTCCGTTTCCGACAAGGCTCCGCTTCGCACCAATTCCGCTACAATGGAATGATCCTCTGTAAGTCGGTGAAGCTGCTTGCCATCCCATTTATAAATCCGGCTATCTCCAATGTGAGCGATGTAGGCCTTCTTGTTGACGACTAAAGCCATGGACAGTGTAGTTCCCATACCCGCTAAATCCTGATTCTCCTCCCCAAGCTTCAGGATTTTCAAGTTTGCATGGGTTACAGCCTTCTGTAGGGACTCCAGGGGATTGCCCTGTTCAAAGGGCCAGTCAGCTATTACCTTCAGAGCGAGGGAACTGGCCACTTCTCCAGCCTGGTGTCCTCCCATGCCGTCGGCAACCGCCAAGAGCGAATCCCGGACCAGGTAACCATCTTGGTTCACCTTCCTAACCTGTCCCACATGAGTAATTGCTCCAACCCGCATCACAGTCACCCTTTTCTCTTGGGAGAATTGGGGGAGGTGTGGAAGACAACCACAGCATTCCCTACAGTAATAACTGCCACCTCTGTCAGCTTCTGTGGCCTACTCACAAGTTCCCCATTTAGATATGTACTGTTTGTACTGCCCAAATCCTCCAGCCAGAATTCTCCCCCCTGTCGATAGATCCGGGCATGGGTCGCCGATACAAAGGGATCGTCTAAGACCAGATCACTCTTGGGATCTCGTCCCAGAAGGATCTCACGGCCAATGAAGGCTGCCTGTGAGGATTTGGGAATTCCCGGCAGCGGCAGCTGAACAAGATAAGCCAGGGGTTGTTGGTGATTGTGACCAGATTCCAACTTGAAGGACTGGATAACTTCCCGCAGGAACATAAAAAGCAGACCCAAAAAGGTCAGTTGTACCAGCCGCCACAGCCACCTTGCCATATTATTTCACCATCCGGAACTTAAGGCGGGTAGTGCCCAGTTCGATGAGGTCTCCATCGGTCAAAATAGCATTTTTGACCTGCTTTGTGTTCAGCTTTACGCCGTTGGTACTGTTGTTGTCTTCTATCCAGTAACGTCCTTGCTTGAGCCGCACTACGGCATGACTGCGGGAAACACTAGGGTCAGTGAGGCGGACATACTGGCCGGGACCTCTGCCTATGGAAGAATCCCTCTCTCCCAACACCCAGACCTGTCCCTTCTGGGGTCCACTGACTGCTACCAACTCGGCCCGGGGATTAGCGGCTGTTGGGCCCGAGGGCAGTCTGTAGACTTGGGTTCCATCGCCCTTCTCTCCATTCTCCTGAAGGTTTTCATTTTCACGGTGAGCTCCGTCGGCGGCAGCTTCCTCACCTTCACTTTCCTGGAAGTACGCCTCAACTTGTATAGAACCCTGGGGGATATCCTCCACCGTCTGAAATTCAATCTTTACTGGAGCGACAAAGCTGACTCCGCTCTGCTGAGCTCGCTGGCCGAGATATTGGCTCATTTCTTCAGTAATGGTTTGATGCAAAGGCTCCAGCTTTCTCCAGTCCCTCGGGTTAATATAGACAACAAATCCATTGGGTACATAGACATGGGATGTGGAGACCCTGCGGTCGGCAAGCATCGCTTTGGCAAGCTGTCTGCCGATTTCTACAGGCTGTACAGACCGCTGCCCTCCCCAACCTGCCAGCGACCCCAAGAGTCTTTCCAAGAAATCCTCAAGTTTGCGGAAAAACTCCATACTCAAATCTCCTCCCAGCGGCCCCGCAGCTGGCCGCAAGCTGCCTCGATATCTGCACCCCGTTCTTTGACTTCAAGGCCTCCCCGGCGAAGCCAGTTTTCGAATCTGACAATCTGGTTGTCCCTGGGTTTATGGTGTAATCCACCGGGAATCGGGTTCACGGGGATCAAATTGACATGGCACAAAAGACCCCTTAAGAGCTCAGTCAGTTGCCGAGCATCTTCTCTACTGTCATTGAAGCCCGCCATCAGGGCGTATTCTATTGTTATCCGCCGCTTGGTTCTGGCCGCATACTCATGGAGAGCATCCAGCAGCTCATCCAAACTGTAGACTCGGGCAACCGGCATAATGCGGCTGCGTTTTTCATCATCGGCTGCGTGAAGGGATACTGCCAGGGTCAAGCCCAAGCCCTCCTTTCCCAGCCTCCGAATGCCGGGCACTAGACCACAGGTCGATACTGTAATCTGCCGGATACCGATATTAAGGCCCCAAGCAGCATTGAGAATCTCAATACTTCTAAGCAACGGACCGTAGTTCTCTAAGGGTTCACCCATTCCCATATAGACCACATTGCTGGGGCGGCTGCCAACATCCAGGATTACCTGCAGCACCTGGTCCACTATCTCCCCCGCCGTAAGGTGCCGGACAAAGCCCATACTGCCTGTGGCACAGAATGTACAGCCCATCTTACAGCCCACCTGGGAGGAGATACAAACTGTGCTCCGGTCTGCCTCCGGTATGTATACAGACTCGATGAGCTCTCCATCCTGCAGCTCCAATAGATATTTTCGGGTTCCATCCTGGGAACGCCGAACAGTGACTCTGGAACAGGGATGGTAAACTGTTTCCTGAACCAGCCTCTCCCGCAGCCCAATAGGCAGGTTACTCATCTCGCCAATGGCTGCCACCGGCCGGTAAATCCATTTGATGAGCTGAGCAGCCCGATAACTCGGCTCACCAAACTCTGCCATGAGCTCCTTTAGCTCTTCTGGTCCTTGTCCCGCCAAGACTTTTCCCGCTGCCATTGTTTATCACATCTCCACATGCCTTTATTATGGCGAAGAAAGTGGCAAACTATGCCAACTCATCCTGTCTTCTCCTGGGAGTCTAGGCCCCATACTGGACACCCGAAACTTTCCCCAGGCTGCCCATAGTTGTCTTTTTCCCTATTGGGCAAGCTAATACCAGAGTCCTTTCCCATAATCCCTGGGGAGGTAAAGAAAACCATGACTGTCAGAGGCAAAGTACACTTTCTTACAGCATATATAGAATTCCTCTTGGATGAAGGGATTAAGTCAGAGGAGTATTATGTGGGGGATGCAAGCCGGTTTCTGCGTTTTCTTTTGACCCGGGTGGAGGAAGGAGATATCCAGGCCTTTGTTGAAAATCTCTCGCCAAGCTATGAGAGGCGGCTCCGGAAGACATTGAGGAAATTCTACACCTTTGCCCAAAGGGAGCTGAGAATCAGCAACCAGGCACTGGAAAAAATATAATGACCCCGGAGATAATGGCAGTAACCGCCGACAAGACGTTGACATGCGGCGGGACTTTGGGGTATAATTAGTTTCGTCAGCTATAGCGCTTCGGGGTATAGCGCAGTTTGGTAGCGCGCTTCGTTCGGGACGAAGAGGCCCTCGGTTCGAATCCGAGTACCCCGACCACGAAACCCACGGCTTGAAGAAAGCCGTGGGTTTTTAGCTTTCTGCTTATCATTTTCTGCTAATCACTTAATAAGCCAAAATTAGCTGGAAAGCCGACTCCTGTGCTTGAGCTGATCCGCCAGCTTAGCTATGATCAGGGAGTTGGTGGGAAACCGACCTTTGCTGGTCCTGCCGGTCAATTCCTCGAGATAGGCCCGGTTGCCGTGCTCCCAAGCAGTGATCACCGCATTGCGGATTGCCGCCTCTACCCCTCCGGGAGTTGTATTGTACTTCTCAGCCAGCCGGGGATACAGCTCCTTGGTCAATGAACCGCCAAAGAGGCCATCTTCCTCCATGACTACCATTACTGCATCCCTCAGGTAGTTGTATCCCTTGAAGTGGGCTGGAATACCGATCTTATGTAACAACTCTGTGACCTGGGCTTCACGGTTAACAGTTGCCCGCAAAGTCACCCGGGGGGTCTGGGGACTTACTTCCACTTCAGGTTCCCTCAAGATGGAGTTATCATAGATCTCTCCAGCAAACTGACGAATCCGGTCAGCCAGCACATTGAGATCGAAGGGTTTGACAACGAAGTAGTCTGCCCCCAGATCGGTAAAGCGCCGAATGATGTCCTCTCTGCCAAAGGCTGTCAGCACGATGATCTTGGGCCTTCGAACCAGGTTCAGCCGAGAAAGCCTCTCCATGACTCCCAACCCGTCAAGATGGGGCATGGTAATGTCCAGCAATACCACATCTGGCTCCCGCTCCTCTATGAGCTCGAGAGTCTCTTCACCATCATGGGCAATACCCACCACCTGCATTCCTTCCTGCCGTCCCAAGAAAGCGTTCAGAGTCTCACAAAGCCCGACATTATTGTCCGCAATTAGAATTTTGAGCATCCTTCCTGCCTCCTAAGACTCAATTTGCCAAAACGCAGGTTCCCTGTCTGTAAAGTGTGATTCCCGTCACTTTTTTCTCCATCTATTACAATATTCCTGCGGAACATTAAGTACTAGGAGGAAAGAATTGGAAATTATCTTCAGGATCCCAGATTGGGAACGGCTGAAGCCTGTATATTTTTCTCCTAAGCGGTCCATAATATGGCTAGGCCGGTTCAAGGTGAGCGGATGGGATGATCCGGTCGCATCCCGGCGAGGTTACGTATTATGGGCCGGTCACCTCGCTCAACCGGTCCGCTTCTTGAGCCGGCTAGGCGGCTGTCGCCGGCAGCAGCAGAAGTTTTCACCTTCTGCTGCTGCTCTTTTTTGTATTTTTTGCTCCCTCCAGGGCTTGTTCTAGGCTCTAGTTTTCCGAAGCACAGCTAAGAAAAAGCCGTCGGTTCCATGTCGATGAGGAAGGAGCTGCAAAGTCTTTTGAGGCTCCCGTCCGAATTTGTCAGATCCAATGGGAAGGATCTCTTTGACATCAACATACTCCAGATCCGGGTACTTCTCCACAAGCCAGGCGACGTTTTCTTCGTTTTCCCGACGGTTAATGGTGCAGGTACTGTAGACTAACCTCCCGCCAGCAGCCAAACAGTGATAGGCCGAAACTAGAAGCTGCCGCTGGAGCTTGATCAGATCTGATTCTATTTCCGGTTGTATCCGCCAGCGGATATCTGGTTTTCTCCTGATAACTCCCCAGCCTGAGCAGGGTGCATCCAACAGCACCCCTGCAGCCTTGCCCCAATAATCAGACTGAAGGTCTGTGGAATCTCCATGAATAGTGATGACATTGCTAATACCAAGCCGCTTGGCGGTTTTCTTCAGCATGTCCAGCTTGTGGGGATGAATGTCAAAGGCCAGAACCCTGCCCTTATTCTCCATCAGAGCACCAATATGAAGTGTCTTGCCCCCTAGACCTGCACACAGGTCATAGATCAACTCATCGGGCCGAGGGGCTAAGGCATGGGCAGCCAGCATCGATGCTTCATCCTGGACAGCAAAATATCCGGCCCGGTAGGCCTTCAAAGCAGAAATGCTGGAATAACCCGATATCTCCACAGCCTCCGGCGACAACTGACCAAAGGCTGTGTCTACACCTTCCTCCCGCAAGGCATCGACCAGTTCTTCCCGCTGCACCTTCACAGTATTGGCCCTCACAAAGGTGGGTGGAGATAGGTTATTGGCACTGCACAGCGCCTCAGTCTCCTGGGGCCCCATTTCCTCAAGCCAATGCTCAACCAACCACCGAGGATGGGAATGGATCAGGCTGATCCTATCTGCCGCACCCATCTTCTGGGCAGCCTTGACAAAATCTCCCTTTTCTGGTTCTCGTAGGAGAGAACGCAATATGCCGTTAACGAGGCCAGCTGTACCCCGGTGCCCAAAACCTTTGGCCAGCTCCACCGCCTCGTTACAGGCGGCGGCTGCCGGGATAGTGTCAAGAAACAGGATTTGATAAACTGCCATCCGGAGGTTATTGCGCAGTGCCGCTGGCATTTTTTCTAAGGGATGCCGGGAATACTGCTCTAAGACCCAGTCTAGGGTGAGACGGCGGCGCCAAGTCCCGTAAACCAGTTCGGTGGCTAAGGCCCGGTCCCGCTTGTCAAGACCGGAGCGTCTAAGGTGTTGATTGAGGGCAATATGGACATAGGCATCCTCAGCCTCCACTGCACAGAGAACCTGCAGTGCTGTCTGCCTCGCGGTAGTTTGACGCTTTTTGGCCACGAAATCTCCTCCAAAAAAGCCCAGGCACTATCCGGCCTGGGCATTTAGACTCTTGCTCACTAACTGATCCCACATCTAATCGTCACGGGCTCCCCTCAAAACCAGCAGCCTGAGGAGCTGCAAGGCAGCCATGGCCGCAGCGGCTACATAGGTCAGGGCAGCAGCATTCAAAACCTCTCTAGCCTTGGGTATCTCCGCCTGCGTCAAGTACCCACCGCCTTCCAGCATGGCCAAGGCCCTCCGGCTTGCATTGTACTCCACCGGGAGGGTGATTACCTGGAAAGCTAAGGCTCCAATGAACAGCCAAATGGCGACACTCATTAAGGTCTGGGACCAAGTGAGAAAACCGACGAAAAACAGCGGAAACGCCATCTGAGAGCCGATGGCGGCTACGGGATAGAGGTTGTTGCGGACATTGAGGGGAATATATGCTTGTGCATGCTGGATTGCATGCCCCGTCTCATGGGCTGCAACACCCAAGGCAGCCACTGAAGTGCTGTTGTAAACCTGAGGGGAAAGCCGCATTTTCTTGGTACGGGGATCATAATGGTCAGACAGCATGCCCCTGGTCATCTCAACCTGCACATCGTACAAACCATTGGCATCAAGCAGCGCCCTTGCCACCTGGGCGCCGGTCATTCCCACCCGGGAATATTCCCGCAGGTAGCGCTGGAAAGTTCCCTGAACTTTCCCCTGGGCATAAATCGCCAAGATTAGTGCGGGAATCAACAGAATGTAGGTGGGGTCATAGTAAAAAGGAAAGAACAACAAAACACCCTCCTTTATACCTGCGATCAGGCCGTGGCTCCCATTCCACTAATACCACTATACACCAAAGCTCAGGTCAATGTCCAGGAGATTTCTAGATCTAAAGTCCTACTTCAAGAAGTTTCTACCTCTGAGGAGTTATCTAGCCTATTGAAGTTTACATTCTCGGCCTTTACCCAGCCAGTGAAAATCAGCCTCGCTGTTCACTAGCATCCAGCAAAGAAGCCTGGAGCGCTTTTTCCACCCTGTCCAAGTCCACCTGTGTGTTCAAGCACGGGCCCTGGGGGCGTTCGTTGGTTATGGCTCCTACCGTAATCTGACGGGCATCCTGAAGACCGCTAACCAGGTCCCTTTCACAGGCAATGGCAATTACCACTTGTGGGCGGAGATCCCGGATCAGCTGGCGGGCCTTTGTGCCCCCTGTAGCAACAGCTAGATTCACCCCATACTTATCTGCAAGCTCCAGCAATCCCCCTACTGGACAGCGACCACAGCGGCGGCATTGGTGGATATCATTGGTCACTTTCCTGGGGCAATCGGCGTTCTGCAGGCATATGGGAGCCAGTATCAGAAGCTCCTTGGGCCGAACCCGCTTATCCTTCTGGCGAAACAGCTGATTATTTACCTCGATAAAAGACGCTCTAATCCGGTCTTTATCTACACCCAAAAGCCCCCCCACCCAAAGGGCTACCGGCAGCAAAGCAAAGGCCACCGTATCCTGGGCTCTGCTCAAAACAGGCACTGTGCGACCGGTCATGAGAGAAACCAGTAAGCCAAGTATGCCCAGTCCAGCATAGATCAAAAACCCGATCACGGCAGAGAGAATTATTAAGAGGACCCACCAGGCTGCCCTTGAACCAGTTTGCACTAAATACCAGCCTATTCCTGCCAGCATAGCTAGTAGAACGAGACTAACGCTGATTAGTCCGACAAAAACCCGCTTCTTTGCCTCAGGCATCAGTAGATGCGCCTCCCAATAGTTCCCCGGGTTCCACGCGGTAGCCATTGGCATAATCCCGGCCTCCCATGCGGGGACGGTTGGGAGGTTGTACCACCTTTAGCAGGACAGAACCAGAGCCGCAGGTAATGACAATACCGTCGTCGGTTATACCGAGAACTGTCCCAGGCTGTGCTTCATCTGCTTCCTGGTCTACCTCAGCAGCTTCCCATACCTTGAGCATCTGGCCCCGGTGATATGTGTACGCTCCAGGCCAAGGGTTTACTCCCCTGACCAAATCCACTACTTGCCGGGCATTTGCCTCCCAGGAGATCTCTCCTGCACTCTTCTTCAGCCTGTAGGCATACGTAGCTTCGGTCTCATCCTGGGGCGTAGGCTTAAGGTCGCCTCTAGCCAAACGGCGGAGAGTCTCGCACAACAACTGAGCCCCCGCCTCAGCTAGCTTCATTTCCAGGCTTCCGGCTGTATCTTCGGGTTCGATCATCACCTGCTCTTGTAGCAGGATATCCCCTGTATCCCAGCCCTCATCCAAGAGCATGGTAGTCACCCCTGTCACTCTGCACCCATCGATGATAGCCTGCTGAATCGGTGCGGCCCCCCGATAACGGGGCAGCAGCGATGCATGGACATTGATGCATCCGTAAGGGGGAATCTCCAATATGGCTGGAGGAATCAGCTGGCCAAAGGCTACGACAACTATAACATCAGGACTAAGCTCCTCTAGAAGCTTCATGAAACTCTCTTCAGAGACCTTCTCCGGCTGCAGCACCTTAAGGCCTGCTTCTACAGCTGCCTCCTTTATTGGAGAAAAACTCACCCGATGTCCCCGTCCCCGGGGCCGATCCGGCTGAGTGACAACTGCTTCTACGTTCCAACCCCCGTCAATAAGGCTTTTTAAGCTGGGCACCGCAAACTCCGGTGTT
Organism: Bacillota bacterium; assembly: GCA_012727675.1. GTDB lineage: Bacteria > Bacillota > Limnochordia > DTU087 > DTU087 > DTU087. The sequence continues at coordinate 276 of JAAYGR010000148.1, read as the reverse complement.
CCCATAAATACAATCCGCATCAGTTCACCTCCCGGCGCTGCCGGGTGTCCTCTTGGTCCCCGTCTTGCTCTCCTTCATACTCATCCTCTTGATCCTCGTCCTCTATCTCCATTGCTTTATCGATAAACAAGACTCCATCAAGGTGATCAATTTCATGCTGCAGGGCTCTGGCAAATAGGCCCTCAGCTCGGATGCGGACGCTCCGGCCCGATTCGTTCAATCCAGTCACCACTACCTCCTGGGCCCTTTCTACATACCCCCACTTACCGGGGATGC
>JAAYGR010000147.1 GCA_012727675.1 Bacillota bacterium | reverse complement strand
TTGAGGCCCAGGGCCTTTTGGAAAAGATAGAAGAACACCAGCATGCCGTTGGCGCCTGTACCCGCTGCGATCATACCGTTGAGCCCATTCTCAGCAAGCAGTGGTTTGTCAAGATGAAGCCCTTGGCTGAGCCGGCCATCGCTGCTGTTGTCAATGGAGATACCAGCTTTGTCCCCGAACGGTTCACCAAGAACTACCTGAATTGGATGACAGAGGTTAGGGACTGGTGCATTTCCCGGCAGCTTTGGTGGGGGCACAGGATACCGGTTTGGCATTGTGCCTGTGGGGAGATGATCGTTGCCAAAGAGGATCCGACATCCTGTCCCGAGTGCGGCAGCACTGAACTGGAGCAGGATCCCGATGTGCTGGATACATGGTTCAGCTCTGCCCTGTGGCCCTTCTCTACCTTGGGATGGCCGGAGAGGACGGAGGATCTGGAGCATTTCTATCCCACATCGGTACTGGTGACAGGTTTTGACATCATCTATTTCTGGGTAGCCAGAATGATGGTTATGGGCTTGGAGTTTATGGGGGATGTTCCCTTCCGCAAGGTCCTGATTCACGGACTTGTCCGGGATGCCCAAGGACGGAAGATGAGCAAATCCCTGGGCAACGGGGTGAATCCCATCGAGGTCATCGATGAGTTTGGCGCCGATGCCCTGCGGTTCAGTTTGATGATCGGTACAACTCCCGGCAACGACACCCGCTACCGTAGAGAGAAAGTAGAGGCATACCGGAATTTTGCCAATAAGATCTGGAATGTCTCCAGATTTGCCTTGATGAATCTAGAGGACTTCCAGCCCTATGAAATTGATGAGTCAGACTTGGAGCTGAGCTTGCCGGACAAATGGATCCTCAGCCGCTATCAGTGGGCCGTTGAGGAGACCACCAGGTGGCTTGACCGGCTTGACTTGGGCGAAGCCGCCAGAGTGCTGTATGACTTTATTTGGACAGAGCTTTGCGACTGGTATGTGGAGATGATTAAGCCTCATCTCTACGGCCGCCTTGGGGACACTGCTAAGCGGTCCTCCCAGTACGTCCTGTGGAAGGTGTTGGAAGGAACGCTGCGGCTGCTCCATCCCTTCATGCCATTTATTACGGAGGAAATCTGGCAGCACCTTCCCCACGAAGGGGAAACCATCATGCTGGCCAGCTGGCCCACCGTTGAGGAAGGCTATGTGAATAAGAACATTGAGGCCCGGATGGAAGCGATCATGGAGATGGTGAGAGCGGTACGGAATATCCGGGGTGAAAAGAAGGTGCCGCCCGGCAGGGAAGTTCCGGCCATCATCCATGCCGATAATGAAGGCTTGGCTCTGGTAGAGGAAGTCAAGGGCTATCTTAAGGTTTTGGCCAGGATCGGTGACCTTGAGCTTGCGCTCTTGGGTGCCGCTAAACCGGAGAAGGCGGTGACGGCGGTAGCCGGCGGTGTAGAGATATACCTGCCTCTAGCCGGTCTAGTGGATATTGAGCAGGAAATCGCGCGTCTTAAGAAGGAGTTAAAGGCCACTGAGCAGGAGATTGCCCGGGCCCAGGGCAAACTGTCCAACGAGGGGTTTGTAAGTAAAGCTCCTGCTGAAATTGTAGAAAAGGAAAGGCAGAAGCTGGCAGCTTTACAGGAAAAAGAAGCCATGCTCCAGAGCCGGCTGAAGGAACTGGTCGATTGATGAACCTTTAGAAGACAAGAAGAACAAGACCCGGTCCGGCATGGGCCGGGTTTTCACCAACTGGACTACTTAGTTTCAGGGAGGGGTGAAGGGATGGACATCTACAAGTACCTGGCTGAGCTTTCTTCAGCTCATACCAAAAGGCCGGGATTGGAACGGATCAATTCAATGCTTAAGCACCTGGGCCATCCGGAGCGGGACTATAGGATCGTGCATGTCGTCGGTACCAACGGCAAAGGCTCTACTGCTCAATTCATCGCTTCAGTCCTGCAGGCTGCTGGTCAACAGGTGGGATTGTTCACATCACCCCACCTGGTGGAATTTACAGAGCGGATTCAGGTTAACGGTGCAGCCATTCCCAAGGAAGACCTTGACCGGATTTTTCAGGCGCTTTATCCCTGCATACAGGAACTGGCCGCGAGTCCCTACGGTCGGCCGGGACTCTTTGAGGTGGCTGCAGCGGTGGCACTGAAGTACTTTTCCGATGCGGGAGTTGACTATGCCGTCCTGGAGGCAGGCATGGGCGGCCGGTATGATGCTACCCGGGTTGGGTCACCTGCCGTTACGGTTTTTACCCACATCGATCTTGACCATACAGAGACCTTAGGGGAAACGGTGGAGCTCATTGCCGCTGAGAAGGCGGAGGTCATCATCCCCGGCGGGACAGTGGTAACAGCTCCCCAATCTGCCGCGGTCAAAAGGGTTATTGCCGATGTTGCTGCAAGCCGTGGCGCTGAGCTCATCGATGTGGAAGAGGAGTATCAAGTCAGCGGTGCCCAGCCGGGACCAATGGGAACCAGCTTCTCAGTGTCCCGGAGGGGACTCTGGCGGCATTTCCATATTAATCTTCTGGGTCTGTTTCAAATCACCAATGCTGTTACTGCCCTGGCCGCGGTGGATGCCCTGGCTGGCAAAGGCTTGAGAATCACCGACAGGCAAGTGGCAGAGGGGATGGCCGCTGCCCGCTGGCCGGGACGTGTGGAAGTAGTGGGAAAAAATCCTCTGGTGGTATTGGATGGAGCCCACAACCTGGATGGATGCCGGCAGCTGGCGGCTGCACTGCCGGTTTATTTCACCTGGAATCGGCTGCACCTGATCATGGCTATCACCGGTCAAAAGCCAGTTGAATCTATGCTCCAGGCGCTCCTGCCAGAGGCAGACACAGTGGTCTTTACAACGCCCCAAAGCAGCCGGACGGCCCCTGTAGATCCAGATGAACTGCTGCAGTTGGCGGAAGGCTTGGTAGAGAAAGCCGGTACTGCCCAATCTTTTGGTGAGGCCTTTGCTAAGGTCAAGGGCTATGCTCACCCCAATGACCTAATCTGTGTCTGCGGTTCTTTGTACCTTGTGGGGGAAGCCCGCAAACAGCTGGTACCCCAGGAAGATTCTGCAGGGATCGTGGACCTAGGCGCAGAAATTAGTAAGACGAAGTAGGAAGGCCTAGGGAAAGTTGGGACGGGGTGAAGAGGTATGGCCCGAAAAAAGAAGAAGGGCAAACCGACCAATAAAACATTAGACAGAGTCTACCTAATCCTGACATTGGTGGCAGTAGCTGGGGTTGCGATTTTTTTGGGATATGTTGTTGGGTTATATGCAATTCAAGCCGCTACCGGAGCCCTTAACCGGGAGATAGCCCGGGAAGGCAGGGTAGCCGAGCCCATGGTCAGGCAGCCGGCGGTTCAGATTACCAGGGATCAGCCTAGCCAGCCGGTGGAGACTGCAAGCCCCAGGGAGGAAGCCCCAGAGGTACGGCAGTCGGCATCGGAACTGGCATCCGGCCCACCTCCGGCGCCGGTGGAGCCGGAACCTCTTCGGACAAAGTCCAGCTCTTCAGGTACCCTCTATCGGGTTCAGGTGGGAGCCTTTTCCTCAGAGGACAATGCCCGTAACTTAGCCGACGAACTGGGCAGGCTGGGCTACCAAGCGCTGGTGATCCCCGGTTCTCTCCACAGAGTCCAGGTGGGGGCTTTCTCCCAGCGGCAGAATGCGGAAAGGCTAAAGGGAGAACTGGAGGGGAAAGGTTATCCCGCGGTGATCATCAGCAGCGATTAAGCCTGATGATTGCCGGGGCATGAGCGATTTTCCCATTCTTTCGGGGATAATAAACAGCAAGGGCAATACACCTATAGATGACTGGACTTTGATAAGAAGAAAGGGGGCCTAGCTTGATGCCGATTCCCCAGAGCAAGGTTTTCCGGGTGGCCGGTATGCAGTGCCAGCACTGTAAGAAGGCAGTGGAGGATGCGGTAGGGAAGCTGTCGGGCGTTGAGTCCATCAATGTAGATCTAGAGGCCGGTACGGTTGAGGTTAAGTACAACCTTGAGCAGGTAGATACGGAAGCAATTGAAGGAGCCATTGCCGGCGCCGGCTATGACGTGATTAAGGGTGATTGAGTAAGGTATGTTTGCTCCGGCCCGGACTCACAATATCTTCAGGTTGAGATGAAATAGGAGAGGAAGGTATTGTGATGGGCAAACAGAAAAAGGAGACTTTGGGCTGGGGTGAGCTTCTGATTCTAGGGGCAGTGCCCTTCGTAATGGTCTTGGGAAACTCCATGTTGATTCCGGTATTTCCCAAGTTTGAACAAGTGCTGAACATAAATCAAGTGAAGGTTGGCCTGCTGGTTACGGCATTCTCGCTGCCGGCAGGCCTTTTGATTCCCTTTTCCGGCATCCTTTCTGACCGGATCGGCAGGAAAATTGTGATTGCGCCGGCCCTAGTGCTGTACGGCCTTGGAGGGCTGGTGGCTGGGATAGCCAGCATAACACTGAAGAAACCCTTTACTGTCATCCTGGCAGGGAGGGTGCTGCAGGGGTTGGGTGCAGGGGGTACTTACCAGCTGGCTATGGCATTGACTGCCGATTTGATTAACGAGGAAAAGCTCACCAGGTATCTAGGTTTTCTTGAGGCCTCCAACGGTCTGGGCAAGGTGGTGAGCCCTGTTTTGGGGTCCCTTGTTGCCATGATTGCTTGGTATGCTCCCTTTTTCGTGTACGGGATTTTGGCCTTTCCCATCGCGGCATTGGTGTGGTTTGGACTTCATGAGCCCAATCCCGGCGGTGAGGGTGAATCTTGGAAGCAGTACTTTTCCACCTTGGGACAGATAGTCAAGAAAAAGGGTGTATCTTTGTTTGTAGCCTTCTTGATCGGGTTCTTGGCATTATCAATTCTGTTCGGCTTTCTCAGCTACCTTTCCGATATCCTGGAACAGCGCTTTCACCTTCAGGGGGTGATGAAGGGATTGGCTTTGGCTGTTCCTGTTGGAGCAATGGCAGCAACATCCTACGGCACCGGTGTCTTCCTGGAGAAGCGGCAGCAGCTCTTAAAAGGTGCCCTCATTGTGGGAATGGCCATTGCGGCCTTATCCTTGGCGGTGGTTCCCCTGTGTGTATCGAAAAAGATGGTGTTTCCAGCGGCGGTAATCGCAGCGGGAATCGGCATTGGCATGGTCCTGCCGCCCCTCAATACCTTTATTACCGGTGCTACCTCCCAAGATGAGCGGGGAGTTGTCACCGCTGTCTACGGGACAGTTAGATTCTTTGGAGTGGCGGTGGGTCCGCCTGCTTTTGGTGCCATCGGCTTTGACCGGGTGGGGCTGTTTTACGGTGTTGGAGCCCTGGCACTAACAGCCGCTGTTTTGGGATACTTTCTGATTGATCCCCAGCGGCTGCTGGCATATGAGACCAGCCAGTGACATAACATGGGGAACGCGGTCCAGGAAAGTTCGGTGCCGCGAGGGTAGCGAGCTCGGCGAGCGGAGCGAGTGCAGGAGAAAATGGGGGAGTAGAGATGGTGCCAGGTCCACAGTGGGGGAGCGGGAGCAGTCTAGCAAGGCTGATTGTGTACCTAACTGCATTTGTCTTTTTGCTTGTGGGGGTTCCGGCCTTAATTGTCCTAGGGCAGTGGTGGCTGGCCCCCAGTGAGCCTAGTGGGTTTACCATTCGTTTGCTGAGGGAAGATCTTGGTAAGGTAGTGGAAATGGATCTAGAAGACTACCTGGTGGGAGTTGTAGCCGCGGAAATGCCGGCGGATTTTCATTTAGAGGCCCTTAAGGCCCAGGCGGTTGCAGCCCGCACCTATGCTTTATACCGCTTGGAGCAAAGGAAAGCGGCGCCCGGCGGTGAACCTGATCTATCAACTGATTTTCGCATAGGCCAGGCTTGGATGTCTGCTGAGGCCCAGCGGGAGAGATGGGGATGGTACCGCTATTTTCAAAAGCGAAGGCGGATAGTCATATCGGTGCGGGAAACCAGGGGTGAGGTTCTGACCTACCAAGGCAAGCCTATCTTTGCCGCTTACCATTCCACCAGCGGCGGACAGACCCAACCTGCCGCCGATTATTTCAATCCAGTACCGTACCTTTTGGGGGCAGAGAGCTCTTGGGAGGAGACATCTCCCTATTACGTGACCAAACAGAGTATGAGCTGGCCGGAGATTGCAGCCCATTTGGATGTGGAGCTTCCAGGGGAGCTGAGAGAGCTTTTGCCGAAAGGGCCTTTCCTTGGGTCGGAGGATATATCTACGTATGAGCCCTATGGAGCAGGAGAGGATAGTGTTCACCCAGGCGAATTCTTAGACCTATCCGGCCTCTTCCGGATTGCAGAGCTATATCCCACCGGCCGTGTCAAGACTGTTGAGGTCCTTGGGCACTTCTTTACCGGCCGCCAAATCAGGGAGAAGCTGGGGCTTCGTTCCAACTGGTTTACAGTTGAGACTGAAAAAGGTGGAGTTACTTTTACCGTAAGGGGTTACGGCCACGGTGTCGGCATGTCCCAATACGGTGCCCAGGGAATGGCTGCCGCGGGTCGAAATTACAGGGAAATTTTGCACCATTACTACACCGGTGTGGAGCTGGAGGATTGGTACTAGGGCATTAGCGGCATCCAAAGGTGCCAGGACTCTAGGCCGCTGTAGGGAATCAATGAGTAGGCACGTTGGACAACTATTCTTGGGAAAGAGGTGATAGCCCCATTTGGTTTTGGGGGCAGAGCTATGGCCAAGGAAGTCTATGATGTAGCAATTATCGGGGGCGGCCCCGCCGGGATGACAGCCGGTATATATGCCGGGCGTGGTCACCTAAGAGCCTGCATACTGGAGGGTATGAGTACCGGAGGTCAGATGTTTAACACCGCAGTGATTGAGAATTATCCCGGTTATGACAGCATCGACGGTCCGGGTCTAACTCAGGCGATGGAGGAGCAGGTCCGGAAGTGGGATGTAGATATCCTGTACAAGCATGTCACCGGTCTTAAGCGGCAGACGGATGTATTTGAAGTGGAGCTCTTGGGTGGGGAAGCCGTCCAGGCAAAAACGGTGATTCTAGCTTCCGGCTCTAAGCCCAGGAAGCTGGAGGTACCCGGTGAAGCGGAATACCAAGGCCGGGGAGTATCCTACTGCGCGACCTGTGATGGTGCTTTCTTCCGGGGGAAAAATGTGGCGGTAATCGGGGGCGGCGACTCAGCGGTGGAGGAAAGCCTTTATTTAACGAGGTTTGTCAATAAAGTCACTATTATTCACCGCCGGGATCAGCTGCGGGCATCGAAGCACCTGCAGGAGAGGGCCTTTGCCGATCCAAAGATCGAATTTATGTGGGACTCTGTAGTTGAGGCCATAGAAGGCCAGCAGACCGTTGAACAGCTGCAGGTAAAGAATGTGAAGACGGGTACTGTGACTTCCCTGCCGGTGGATGGTGTGTTTATCTATATCGGCATGTTCCCCAACACCGGTTTTCTCCAGGGTATTGTGGAGCTTGACCAGTGGGGATATGTGGTGGCAGGGGAAGATACCGCCACCTCAGAGCCTGGGATCTTTGCTGCCGGAGATATCCGGGCTAAGGAACTGAGGCAGATCGTTACAGCGGTAGCCGACGGAGCAGTGGCAGCCATGGCAGCAGAGAGGTATCTCAGTGAACGGGGACTGTAAAGGTTTTATAGGTCCCTGCAAGAATGCGGGAGGTCGGTTCTCAATGGCGAGAAGTAGGGTAAACAGCATTTTGGACCTTATCGGCGGAACTCCAATTGTTCGGCTTAATCGCTTGCCCCGGCCAGATGGGGCAGAGGTCTATGCTAAGCTGGAGAGCTTCAACCCTGGGGGCAGCGTCAAGGACAGGATTGCCCTAGCCATGATCCGGGCAGCGGAACGGGATGGAAGGCTGAAACCGGGAGGCACCATTGTGGAGCCTACCAGCGGTAATACAGGCATTGGTCTGGCCATGGTCAGTGCTGCCCTGGGGTACCGGTTGATTCTCACCATGCCCGAGACCATGAGCTTGGAGCGGCGGCGGCTCCTTTCAGCCTATGGGGCGAAGCTGATCCTAACTCCCGGCAACGCGGGGATGCGGGGTGCCATCGAGAAGGCAGAGGCCTTGCTTAAAGAGAATCCCGACTTTTTTATGCCCCAGCAGTTTGAGAATAAAGCAAACCCCCAGATCCATCGTGAAACCACTGCCTTGGAAATCCTTGATCAGATGGATGGGAAGCTGGATGTGTTTGTCGGCGGTGTGGGAACAGGCGGTACAGTAACTGGAGTAGGGGAGATTTTGAAGGAACGGCTGCCGGAGCTCCGGGTAATTGCAGTTGAGCCCCTAGGTTCTCCTGTGCTTTCCCAGGGTAAATCCGGGACCCACAGACTCCAGGGGATCGGCGCAGGGTTTGTGCCCAAGGTACTGAATAGGGCTGTTATCGATGAGGTTATTACAGTCAGCGATGGAGACGCCTACGAGATGGTGCGCCGCTTGGCACGGGAGGAGGGCATTCTAGCTGGGATTTCTGCAGGGGCTGCCTGCTGTGCCGCGCTCAAGGCAGCAGCTGATCTGGAGCCGGGACAGCGGGTGGTAGTTGTCCTTCCCGATACCGGCGAGAGATATCTCAGCACACCGGAGCTTTTTGATGGAGAGTAACCTTGGGTTCGAGTAAGGTGGTGCAGTGATGTTGCAAGCTAAACTGCAGCTTCTTGAGGATATCTTCCAGGAGATGGAGAGTGTCTTGATCGCCTTCTCCGGCGGTGTAGATAGTACTTTCTTGCTCCACACCGCTGCCCGCTTGCTGGAGGAAAATAAGCTGCGGAGACTGTTGGCGGTGACAATTAGAGCTCCTATGTGCCCTGACTGGGAGCTAAGAGAGGCTGAGGACTACGCCCGCAGCTTGGGGGTGGAGCATGTCCTCTTAGAACTTGACATTATGGAGCTGCCTGAGTTTGTCGCCAATCCCCCCAGGCGGTGCTATTACTGCAAGCGGGCACTGTTTGAGGAGCTGTTGGATCTGGCGGATGAGAGGGGCTTAAGTTACGTCATAGACGGCAGCAATAAAGATGATGAAGGAGACTACCGTCCCGGCAGGGATGCCCTTAAGGAACTGGGTATCCGAAGTCCTTTATGGGAGGTAGGGCTGACCAAGTCCGAGATCAGGGAAGCATCCCGCACCCTGGGGCTTCCCACCTGGGACAAGCCATCCTATGCCTGCCTCGCTTCCCGAATTCCATATGGAGTAGAGATCACCGCTGATAAGCTGAGGTTAATTGACCGAGCAGAAGGATACCTAAGGGAACTGGGCTTTAGGCAGGTGCGGGTCCGCTATCACCATGAGCTGGCCCGGATTGAGGTTGAGCAGGGAGAGCTTAAGCGGCTGGTTGATCACGGCCCCCAGATTGTCGAGCGTCTAACGGAATTGGGATTTCTATACGTCACCGCTGACCTGGGAGGCTATCGCACCGGTAGTCTAAATGCCCCATTGTAAAGGGTCTTTTTCCTCAGGCTGCAGTGTGAAAAACATGCTGGTATGAAGGGTGCTGTGGGAAATTGGCCTAAGCAGCACCCTCTTTAATATGGAATCTGCATCCGGGCGCAGGAGTTGAGGCAGGGCTGGTGGAATAGTATTTGAGATACGTTGGTTCTTATGAGGAAAACGGGGAGGTCGTTGCTGTTGGCCCGACACCGGGAATCTCGGCTGATGCTTTTGTTATTAACCATTATCGTTGGGGCCATAATAGGAACAGTTATAGGTGAGGCGCTGCGGGAATATGTCCCCATCTTCGCGCGCTCTGCTTCGATGGGGATTTCGCCGACCACCGTCCACATTGGCAATATCATCTCATTCCACTTTGGTCTTACCTTGCGCTTGAATTTGGCCACCGCCATCGGCCTGATCATCGCCATCTGGCTGTTTTACCGCTTATAGTCCTATTTATATGGAGTGAATCAAACCAGGATTCGGGGCAGGAGTAGGTGAGTAGGGAAATGCCAAAACTGGTTTTAGCATCTCAATCGCCCCGCAGGCAAGAGCTGTTGACTGCTTTAGGTGTGGATTTCACCGTTATTCCTGCTGAGGTTGATGAGAATCTGATCCATGAAGAGAGTCCTGAGGCTTTGGCTGAGGCCCTTGCCTATGCCAAGGCTCGCTGGGTAGCAGACAGGGCTGCGGAAGCCGTTGTGGTAGCCGCTGATACCATTGTGCTACTGGATTCAGGGGAAGTGCTGGGTAAGCCGCAGGGAAGGGAAGAAGCAGCTCGGATGCTGTCCCGTTTATCTGGACAAGGACATCGGGTAGTGACCGGAGTAGCCATCATTGACACCCAGACCTGCCGGAGCAAGGTTTTTCATGAAACCACCCGGGTGTTTTTTAGAACACTCTCCGATCAGGAGATTGAACGGTACGTTGCTACAGGTGAGCCTCTGGACAAGGCTGGAGCCTACGGCATACAAGGTAAAGGTGCCCTTTTGGTTGAGAGAATTGAAGGCTGTTATTTCAATGTAGTCGGTTTCCCGCTGGCGAGGCTGGGACAAGTCCTCACAGAGTTCGGTGTTTCGCTTTTGTAGATCCGCCAATCACCGGCTGTGCCTCCTGAAGGTTGTAGGGAGGCTGGAGATTTGAGTATTGTTATCCACGATTTGCCTGTTGATGAGCGTCCCCGGGAGAAGCTGTTGCGCTATGGACCGGAGTCCTTATCTAACCGGGAACTGTTGGCCATCATCCTGCGGGTGGGGACAAGGCGTCATTCGGCGTTGGCTTTGGCAGATCAGGTGCTGGCCCGTTTCGGCTCCCTGCGGGAGCTTAGGGATGCCCGCTGTGAGGAGCTGCAGGCAGTCGAGGGTATCGGGCTGGCCAAGGCGGCACAGATCTTGGCGGCTTTAGAATTGGGAAGACGAGTTCAAGCAGCGGTGCGGGTTCCGGCGTCGGTGCGGTCCCCTAAAGATGCTGCTGACCTGGTGATGGAGCATCTGCGCTATCTAGACCGGGAAGTGATGAAGCTGATTCTTCTGGACACTAAGCGTCAGGTGGTGGCCTGCCCAACTGTGTCGGTGGGGACGCTGAATGCTTCCATGGTCCATCCCCGGGAGATTTTCAAAGAGTGTATTCGGCGCAGTGCTGCGGCCTTGATTGTAGCACACAATCATCCCAGCGGTGATCCCACCCCCAGTCGGGAGGATATCCAGGTAACGGCCCGTTTGCGCCGGGCGGGGGAGATTTTGGGGATTGAGGTACTTGACCATATAATCATTGGCGACAATTGCTTTGTTTCTATGAAGGAAGAGGGCTTTTTCACGTAGTTGATGCGGGGCAACAAGCTGGCTAGGGGCCTGTTGAGCAGGAGGTAGAGGGCGAATGTTTGGTTTATCAAAGAATATGGGGATTGACTTGGGCACTGCCAATACACTGGTATACGTACAGGGGAAGGGTATTGTGCTCCAGGAGCCGTCGGTAGTTGCTATAGAGAGAAATACCAATCGGGTCTTGGCTGTTGGCGCTGAAGCCCGGGAGATGGTGGGCCGCACTCCAGGGAATATTGTGGCTGTTAGGCCTATGGCAGACGGCGTCATTGCTGACTTTAATGTGACTGAGCGGATGCTGCGGCATTTTATCAGCAAAGCCAGCAGGCGCCGGGGGATTTTCCGTCCCCTGGTGGTAGTAGCCGTTCCCTCCGGCGTCACCGAGGTGGAAAAGAGGGCGGTTATTGATGCCACCTTGTCGGCGGGGGCAAAGGATGCCCGGCTCATCGAAGAACCCATGGCTGCTGCCATAGGATCGGGTCTTCCGGTTCAGGAGCCAACGGGCAGTATGATTGTGGATATTGGAGGAGGAACCACCGAGGTTGCTGTTATCTCACTGGGCGGGATTGTCTCCCACCGCTCTATCCGGGTCGGTGGAGATGAACTGGATGAAGCCATTGTCCAGCACGTTCGCCGGACATATAACCTGCTCATTGGAGAGAGGACTGCCGAACGGGTGAAGCACGAGGTAGGTACTGCCTTCCTGGATAGGGACAGGGAGCGCAAGTCCACAGAGATCCGGGGACGGGATTTGGTAACCGGCTTGCCTAAGACAGTGACGGTTACCGATGAGGAGATCCACTTAGCCTTGGCAGAGCCGATTCAGAGCATTGTTGAGGCAGTCAAGGTCACCTTGGAGCGGACTCCTCCAGAGCTAGCGGCTGATATAATGGATAAGGGAATCATCTTGGCTGGGGGCAGCTCCCTGCTGTGCGGACTGACTCGCCTTTTGAGCAATGAGACCGCTATGCCGGTGCATTTATCTGATGATCCTTTGACTGCCGTAGCTAGGGGTACCGGTACCGCTTTGGAGCATTTTAACCTGCTGCAGCGGGTGATGATTAATTCTAGAAAACTGGGCTGAGCGGTTTGATGTAAACAGAACAAGCTTGCGAGGGATGAGAAAGAATGCGGTGGATAACGGCACGATGGCCCGTTTTGGCCACTATCATTGCTGCTTTTGTCGTAATTGGCCTTATCTATGTAACCGCAGAAGGTCGTCCTGAGCTTACCTTCCTGGAGGGCAAGGTCCGTGATGGACTGGCTCCTATATACGGGGCTGTTAGCGATGTCACCGGTTTCTTTAAGCACTGGGCGGGGGTGATCCGCAATTACAGCCATCTGCAGCAGAAGAATGCTGAGCTCCTAGAGGAAATCGACCGGATGAAACGCAAGCTTGCCGCTTTGGAGCATCTGGAAGAAGAAAATGCCAGGCTGCGGGAGGATTTGGGCTTCTACCAGGCAAGCTCAGTGCCGCCGGTGACAGCCGAGATCATTGCCCGTTCCCCATCTAACTGGTTTGATAAAATCGTAATTAACCGGGGGACTGCCCACGGGCTTGAGCCGGGAGATGCTGTGGTAACGCCGGCGGGGGTTGTAGGTCGGATATATACTGCATCTGAGCGCACTGCTGAGGTAATGCTGATTGCCGATGATCGCAGTGCTTTCGGTGCTGCTGTGCTGCGGAGCGGTGCTCCGGTCTTGGTTGAGGGTACTGGGCAGGGAAGCAGTCTGCGGCTGAAACCCCTCATCAAAGAAGTGGATATTGAGATAGGAGACGAGATTGTCACTTCATCTATGAGCGGAATTTTCCCCGATGGGCTGCCGGTGGGCAAAGTGGTGGATATCGATCGGGGGGAGTACGGCCTTTTGCTGACAGCCCAGGTCTCGCCCCATGTGGATTTGGCCAGGGTGCAGCGGGTCTTTATACTTAAGTAGTATCAAAGGGCGGGTACGGAGCTAGTCAGACCAATTCAGAGTGCAGGGATTTGCCGGGAGCGAGCAGGGGCCGGGGAGAGGTTAGGGTGTGAAACGATTAGCGATAGTAGCGGTGATGATAGCAGCGGTGATTTTGCAGTCAACCATCTGTTCCTTTGTTTGTTGGAAGGGGCTCAAGCCCGACCTCGTTACTGTTATTGTCATCCTCACCGGCCTCATCCACGGATTAGTTCCCGGCTGTGTCATGGGTATTGCTGGAGGTTTTATCCTGGACTACTTCACAGGGCGCTTGCTGGGAGCGGGAGCCCTTAGCAAGATGGCAATTGGCGCGCTGAGCGGCTGGATCGCTCCCAAGATTTTCGGTGACCATCTATTGGTACCCCCCACTTCTGTGCTGGTGGGGACTTGGCTTGAACAAACCATCTATCTGCTATTGGTCAATGCCTTCGGCCGAGGCCTGCCGGTTATCAGGAGTCTGTGGACCATTGTCTTGCCTGTTGGGCTGCTCAATGTCATCTTTGTGTTCCCGATTTACTATACCTTGCTGGCTCTTGAACGAATACGCTCCCAAGGGGGCACTAGGGAAGATGGATAACAAGAAGCGGGTAGAGAGAGCCAGAGTCCTCGGCAGCTGCATCCTTTTAGTCTTCGCTCTTCTTTCTGGCCGGTTGTGGTATCTGCAAATTGTTCAGGGTCAAAAGTACGCAGCCCTGGCTGATGGAAATCGGATCCGCTGGGTGAGAACCTTAGCCCCCAGGGGCCGGATTTTCGACCGAAACGGTGTGTCTTTGGCTACCAACCGGGCCTCCTTTACTGTTTCCCTTCTGCCGGGGAGCCTCGATGGAGAAATGGGAGAACAGGTTTTGACCCGGCTCAGCGAACTTCTGGGGCTGACCCGGGAGGAGATGCAGGATGCCATTCGAAAGGGTATCAGCTATCCCTATGAACCTATTCGGGTGATGCAGGATGTTCCTGCCGAAACCGTGGTGGTCATGGAGGAACAGCGGTACCAGCTGCCGGGGGTAATCGTGGAGATGGAAGAAGTTCGAGAATACCCCCACGGCTCGTTGGCCAGCCATATAGTGGGATATATGGCCCCCATCAGCCCGAGTCTGCTGTCTGCCTGGTCTGAACTGGGGTACTATTCCTCTGATTATGTCGGCATGACGGGGCTGGAACGACTCTATGAACACATACTGCGGGGAGAAGACGGCGGTAATCAAGTGGAAGTCAGTGCGCTAAACCGGCCTGTACAGGTGTTGGATGTGGTTCCACCGGTGCCAGGAAGCGATCTGGTATTAACATTGGATAAAGACCTGCAGGAATTGGCGGAGCGCATACTGATTGAGCAGCTGGAGGAGGTTAGGGCTGCCGGCAAGTTTACCGATACCTACTGCGGCGTCGTCATCGTTCTTGATCCTAAGACCGGCGGGATCTTGGCTATGGCTAGTATCCCAGGCTATGATCCCAATCGGTTGTCCGATGCCGGACAGCGGGGGGCGTACTATTCGGAGTTGTCCCGGGATAAGCACAGACCGTTATTTAACCGGGCTGTCCAGGGTCTATACTCGCCGGGTTCTGCCTTCAAGCCCATAGTCTCCATAGCGGCCCTGGAAGAGGGCAAGACTACGGTGGGTGAAGTCTTTTATGCCGACGACGTATGTCCCTTTGGGCTTAAGCGCTGCTGGACTCTGCGGAACTCTCCGCCTCTGCCGGTCCATGGGAATGTCACTGTTAGAAGCGCTTTGGCTGAGTCATGCAATGATTACTTTTGGGAAATGAGTCTGCGCCTCGGTGTAGATTCTCTGGCAGATTATGCCCGGAAAGCAGGTTTTGGATCTCCAACTGGCCTAGACATGTATCCTTCAGAAGAGGCTGGGCTTGTGCCGGACCCAGAATGGAAAAGGCAGCGGTTTTCACGGCAGCCCCGATCAGAGCAGCTTTGGTATCCTGTGGAAACAATGGATATGGCCATAGGTCAGGGATTTCTCTTGGTCACCCCTTTACAGATGGCAGCTTTCTACATGGGTCTAGCTAACCGGGGAACGATTTATGTTCCCTATCTTGTTGAGCGAATCCAGCGTCCCACGGGAGAAGTGGTAGAAGAGACTGTTCCCAAGGTGGCTAGGGTGCTGGAAGCTTCACCCCAAACTTGGAAAGCAGTCATCGGTGGGCTGGTGGATGTAGTCAAGACCGGAACCGGTGCCTCAGCCTTTAGAGGATTCCCTTACCCTGTGGAAATCGCCGGCAAGACAGGTTCGGTGCAGCTAGGGCCTGGTCAAGGAGATGCCCACAGCTGGTTCTGCGGGTTTGCACCGGCAGATGATCCGGAGATTGTGGTGGTGGCCTTTGCAGAACACGGCGGTGGAGGTGCAACTACCTCTAGTCCCATTGTCAGGAGGATTATGGAAGAATATTTCAGGAAGCAGTTTGAGCCGGCAGGGGAAGCGACCCAAGATCTGGAACCGATTGAATAAGGCGTATAGGCTATCTGCGAATCTTCAGAAGGAATCGCAAAGTTGTCGCCGAAGTTAACAAAGTATGGTATCGATGGTGGTGAAGGGTGAGTGGCCCGTGACTACGTAGCCTTTAAGGGTACAAAGCAAGGGTTAATCTTGTGGTTGGATCCCCAGGCGGAATTTAATGATATTCTGGACCAGCTGCGGGAGAAGCTTTCTAGTACCAGGGACTTTTGGTACGGTGTAACTGTAACCCTGAAGCAGTCACAGAGGAAGTGCCGTCCCGAAGAAAAGAAGCGGCTGGAAGAGATAATGGGAGAATTTGGCATGGCATTAAGGGAAGAACCTGAGGAAATGGCCAAGAGCGATAAGGCCCAAGAGGAAGAGTCTCGCAAGGTTGATCGGGATAGTGCCCTCATTGTTCGCCGTACGCTGCGTTCCGGGCAAAGCGTACATCATCCCGGAAGTGTGGTGATTCTCGGTGATGTCAATCCCGGTGCCGAGGTGATCGCAGGCGGCGATATTATTGTTTTGGGGGCATTGCGGGGTGTGGCCCATGCCGGTGCCTTGGGGGAAGAGACTGCTGTCGTTGTAGCCTTTCGGCTGCAGCCGACACAGCTGCGGATAGCCCACTTTATCTCCCGAGCTCCGGATGATGCAGATCTACCTGAGCCGCAGGGCCCGGAAATAGCTCAGGTCCGCAATAACTTGATTACAATCCAAAGCTATAGTACTTGAAGAGCTTCGTTGGCGTGACTCGGGCAGAGGGCAGGAAGGAGACCTGCTCTTAAGGGAATGTCTGGGTCCGTGGATTAAGGAGGTAGTCGGATGGCGGGAAGAGTGTTGGTGGTTACCAGCGGCAAAGGCGGTGTCGGCAAGACCACTACAGCGGCGAATATCGGGGCCGGCTTAGCGCTCTTGGGCCGCAAAGTCTGTCTCATTGATGCCGATATTGGGCTCAGGAATCTAGATGTTGTCTTGGGTTTAGAAAACCGAATAGTGTATGATTTAACCGATGTAGTGGAGGGCAACTGCCGAGTTCGCCAGGCGCTGATTAAAGATAAACGGACAGAGAATCTTTATCTTTTACCGGCAGCTCAGACGAAAGAAAAGGATGCGGTGGCTCCGGAGCAGATGGAGGCCCTTTGTGATGAGCTGCGGGAGGATTTTGAGTATATTATCGTGGACTGCCCTGCCGGGATTGAGAGGGGCTTCAAGAATGCTATCGCCGGTGCCGATGAAGCTATTATAGTCACTACCCCGGAAGTTGCGG
>JAAYGR010000016.1 GCA_012727675.1 Bacillota bacterium | reverse complement strand
TGAGATTTTACAAAGGCCGGAACTGACTTATAGAGATTTGGCTCAAGTTGGTATAGAGATCCGGGACTTGCCTTGGGAGATCGAAAGACAAGTGGAGATAGAAATCAAGTTTGCTGGGTATCTAGAAAGGGAAAGGCGGCAGATGGCCCAGATGGCCACGCTGGATGCTCAAGAGCTGCCGGCGGATCTGGATTACCGGCAAGTTACCGGACTTCGGCCTGAGGCGGTTGAGCTCTTGCAGCGGGTTCAGCCCCTATCCATCGGGCAAGCTGGAAGAATTCCGGGAGTTGAGGCCGGCGACATCTCGATTCTGCAAGTTTGGCTGATGCAAAGGCGAAAAATGAGGCAGGGATGAGGTTTGGATAAGTTTGATGTGATTGTAATTGGAGCAGGCCATGCAGGGTGTGAAGCAGCCTTAGCCACGGCTCGCATGGGGTTCCGTACGGTGGTGTTTACCATCGCCCTGGATAATGTGGCATTGATGCCCTGCAACCCTTCCATTGGAGGGCCCGGTAAGGCCCATCTAGTTAGGGAAATCGATGCCTTGGGGGGAGAAATGGGGCGCAATACCGATCATGCGTATATGCATATCCGGATTCTCAATACCAGGAAGGGTCCGGCTGTGCAGGCTCTTAGGGCTCAGACTGATCGCAAGCTCTACTCGTGGCGGATGCGTCAAGTACTGGAGAGGGAACCCAATCTCTACCTGCGGGAGGGATGTGTAGAAAACATCATTGTCCGCGGTGATAGAGTAGAGGGTGTTCTCTTGGAGACTGGGGAAAAGGTGACGGCACGGGCTGTAATAGTGGCAACAGGCACGTACATGAGGTCCTTGATCCATATGGGAGAAGTACACTACGAATCAGGTCCCCAGTCTCAGCGAACCACCCATGGTCTAAGCCGGAGCTTGGAAGAGCTGGGCTTTAGGCTAACCCGGTTCAAGACCGGGACACCTCCCAGGGCCAACAGCCGTTCACTCAACTACAGCCGGATGACTCCCATGGAGGGCGAGCCATTAACTCAAGGTTTTTCCTTCCGAGGGAAGCTGCCCCAGAAGAAGCAAGTACTATGCTGGTTGACTTACACCAATAAAGAAACCCATGCTGTCATGTCTGCCAACTTGCACCGAACTGCACTTTACAGCGGTGCAATTGTTGGGATTGGTCCCCGGTATTGTCCTTCCCTGGAGAGTAAGATTGTAGAGTTCCCCGATAGAGACTCCCACCAGGTCTATGTAGAGCCGGAGGGTTGGGATACTCAAGAAGTATATTTGAGCGGGCTCTCCACCAGCCTGCCTGCCGATGTCCAATTGGAACTGGTAAGGACTATTCCCGGTTTAGAAAATGTGGAAATCATGCGGATGGCGTATGCCATCGAATATGATTGTCTGGAGCCCCATCAACTGCGGAAGACCCTGGAAACCAGAAGCATAAGGGGCCTCTATTTTGCCGGCCAGATCAACGGCAGTTCCGGTTATGAAGAAGCCGCTGCCCAAGGACTAATGGCTGGGATCAATTGCGGTTTGAAGCTAAAGGAGCAGCCTCCCTTTATCTTGGGGCGGGATCAGGCATATATCGGTGTCCTGATTGATGATCTGGTTACAAAGACTATTGCAGAGCCATATCGAATGATGACTTCTTTGGCGGAATATCGGCTGCTGCTCCGCCAGGATAATGCCGATCGGAGGTTAGCTGTCTACGGTAGGGATCTAGGCCTGCTTTCCCAGGAAGAATACGACGATGTCCAGCGGAAGTGGGACAGTGTGGGAAGGGAGATAGAGGCCCTGGGTAATTGGAGAATTACGCCGACGGAGGATGTGAATCGGGCCCTTGTGGAAATCGGGAGTGTTCCACTGCAGCATGTAGTTTCCGGTGAAGAACTTCTCCGAAGGCCGGAGATGTCCTACAGCAAACTGGAGGCCCTAGGGTGGAAGAGCGGTGTAGACGAGGATATAAAGGATATAGTTGAAACTGAAATTAAGTATGCAGGCTACATTCGCAAGCAAGAACGGGCAGTGGAACAGTTTAGGAAGCTGGAGGTCAAGAGGCTGCCGGAATGGCTGAATTACGAAGAAATTGAGGGGCTTTCCCGGGAGGCCCAGGAGAAGTTGATGGCGGTACGGCCTGAGTCCATTGGACAGGCTTCCCGCATTGCCGGGGTTTCACCGGCAGATATATCGGTTTTGCTTATCTATCTGGAACAGCTGAGGCGAGGTAAGGGGCGAAGGAGCTCCCAGAGGGTGAAGGGTGGCCAGTCGGAATGAATCTAGGAAGAGAAGTTCGGGAAAAGGCTTTAAGTATGGGTATTGAAATCTCACCAGAGGCTGAGGTTCTCTTTGAGAAGCATGCTGCCCTATTGGAAGAGTGGAATCAGAAGCTGAATCTTACCCGGATTCCCAAGGAAGAGATGGCGGACAAGCATTTCCTCGATTCCTTGAGTGTGCTGCTGGTACCAGAGGTGGAGAAGGCAGGGAAGGTAGTCGATATTGGAAGTGGAGCTGGTTTTCCCGGCATTCCATTGAAAATCGTGTGTCCAGATATGCAAATGACTTTGGTGGATTCTTTAGGAAAACGTATAAAATTCTTGCAAGCAGTAGTGGGGAACTTGGGCCTTAAGGATGTGACTTGCCACCATGCCCGGGCGGAGGAGCTGGGACAGGATTCTAGGCATAGGGAAAGGTATGATGCTGCTTTAGCAAGGGCGGTGGCTGCCCTGCCGGTCCTATGTGAGTATCTACTGCCGTTAGTTAGGGTTGGTGGTGTCGCTGTAGCCATGAAGGGCCCCGGTGGAAAACAGGAAGTTGAGGAAGCAGCAAGGGCTCTCAAGGTATTGGGGGGAGAAGCAGCTGATGTGGTAGAATTCAATCTCCCCAGCGGTGATGAGCGGCAGCTCATCGTGATTAAGAAGGTTAAACCGACGCCTCGGGAGTATCCCCGTCGCCCTGGAACACCCCAAAAGGATCCACTGGTTTAGGCGGCACCCCGGGGGGACTAAATGAATAGAACATAGGGAGCCGGTCCCCCGTTGGACGGCTCTTTTTTGTTAGGAGTTGAGCAAAATCCGAAGAGGGTGTTGGGGCTCAATGCCGGTCTAGGGCCCTCCGGGTTTTCTATGGCCAAGGAAAGGGCAGGAATGAGGTGTGGGAAAAGCGAAAAGCAGAGTTAGGTGAAACATTCATTGATGGGGGAGCTGCTGGGGAGGGAGGCAAAGTATGCGGCTTGGTGATGTTCTAAGGGCTATGGGGAAAGATGCTGGAAGCAGGAGCCAAAGAAAGGATGTCCACGGAGATCGAGATCAGGTAACCGAGATTCCCGTGGAGGCCATCGAGGCTAATCCTTTTCAGCCTCGTTCAGATTTTGATGAAGAGACCATGGCGGAGTTGGTCCAGTCTTTGGAGGAACATGGTCTTATTCAGCCGATAATAGTGAGGCCCTGCCCTGGAGGTTTTCAACTGATTGCCGGCGAGCGGCGTCTTAGAGCTGCTAAACATCTGGGCTGGCGGACCATTCCTGCCATTGTAAGAGAATTGAACGATGCGGCCAGTGCCCAGATGGCGTTGATCGAAAACCTGCAGCGGAAGGATCTGAATTATTGGGAAGAGGCTGAAGCATACCAGCGGCTGCTTGAGGAATTTGGCATGACCCAGGAGGAGCTGGCCAAAAAGATCGGTAAGAGCCAATCCGCCATTGCAAATAAACTGCGGCTTCTGAAGTTGAGTCCCCGGGTTCGGAGTCGTATTTCCCGGGAAATAATGTCGGAGCGTCACTGCCGTGCCATCTTGGCACTGGAATCAGAAGAAGCACAGTTGGAAGTCATTGAGGCAATAGAAAAGGGGCAGCTGTCTGTCAAGGAAACAGAGGCATTGGTGCGCAGGTTGCTGGAGAGGGATGGAGTGAAAAAGAAGCCCCGCCAAAAGGTGGTTAGAGTGTGGCGTGATGCCAGGCTTCTGCAAAACAGTGTACGGAAGCTGGTGGAAGAGATGCGAGCAGGTGGGGCAGTGGTGGAGTTGGAAGAAAAGCAAGAGCCAGGGCTGCTGGAGATGAAAATTAGGATCAAAGAGAAATCGGATATGAAGAAGGATGCGGTAGGAGGACCGGTGGGAGGTAGGTGATGTAAGTGGGAATATGCTTAGCCATAGTGAATCAAAAGGGCGGGGTGGGCAAGAGTACCACTGCTGTTAACCTGGGCGCTTGTCTGGCCGAATCAGGAAAGCGGGTTCTACTGGTAGATATTGATCCCCAAGGAAATGCTACCAGTGGAGTGGGGATTGACAAGAGGCAGTTGGATGGTTGCATGTATGATGTACTGATTGATGGTCGGGATATCAAAGAGGTTATTCTTCCCACCGAGGTTTCTGGACTAGAGGCTGCACCCGCCACGCTGGAGCTTGCAGGCGCAGAAATAGAATTGGTCTCCGCCATGTCAAGGGAGTATCGGCTGAAGGGCTCACTGGATGGGGTAAAGGGCAGCTATGATTATATACTGATTGATGCCCCGCCTTCTCTGGGCCTTCTGACCATCAATGCACTTAGCGCTGCCAATGCTGCCCTGGTGCCTATTCAGTGCGAGTATTATGCCCTGGAGGGTGTAAGCCAGTTGGTGAGTACAGTTAGCCTGGTGAAGGAGCACCTAAACCCGAACCTTGAGATTGCCGGTGTGTTGATGACAATGTACGATGCACGCACTAATCTTTCCCAGCAAGTTGTTGAGGAGGTAAGGCGGTTCTTTGGTGAGAAGGTTTTTGACACCATTATACCTAGGAACGTGAGGCTGAGTGAGGCTCCCAGCCATGGTCAGCCCATTATCCTATATGATCCCCAGTGCCGCGGTGCCCAAGCCTATAGGGATCTAGCCAGGGAGGTGATGGGAGCATGAGCAGGCCAGCATTGGGCAGAGGTCTGCGGGCGCTAATTCCCCAGGCCGAAGAAGAACGGGGTGAGGAGATCCGGCTGATTCCAGTAAATGTAGTACAGCCAAATCCCTATCAGCCCCGGCGTCATTTCGATGAAGAAGGTCTTTCGGAGCTGGCTGCGTCTATTGCGGAAAAGGGAGTCCTGCAGCCGATTACGGTTAGGGAGAAGGATGGGGTCTTTGAGCTGGTGGCCGGAGAGCGGAGATGGCGGGCAGCTCAAATGGCAGGTTTAGGCGAGATTCCAGCGGTGGTGCGGGAGCTGGATGACCGGGAAGTCATGGAGATAGCGTTAATTGAGAATTTGCAGCGGGAGGATCTCAATCCAATTGAGGAAGCCGAGGCCTATGCTGTTCTTATGCGGGAGTTTAGCCTTACCCAAGAGGAAGTAGCCCAGGCGGTGGGTAAGGGTAGACCCACCATTGCCAACCGCCTCCGTTTGCTGCGTTTACCTGAATCAGTGAAGGCGTGGGTTGCTGAAGGCCGCTTGAGTGCTGGACATGCCAAGATCCTGGTGGCCATGGATGATAAGCTGGCGGAAGAGCTGGCCCACCGGTGTGTGGAAGAAGGTTGGTCGGTAAGGCAGCTGGAGGAGTTCTTGGAGCTAGCCAAAGGCAAACCGGAAAAACAGAAGCCGTCGAGAGTGCCCAGGGAGCAGAGCCCACTGATTCGAGAAGTTGAGGAAAGACTCCAAGAGGTCTTAGGTACACGGGTTAGGATTAAGGACAAGAAGGGCAAAGGTAGAATAGAAGTGGAGTATTATTCCACTGAAGAGCTGAACCGTATACTGGAGGTAATCGGCGGTGAAGCTCTTTAGGTTTGATTGCTGATTGAGGCGTGGGGCAGCACCGGGCTGCTCTGCAGTACTAGAGTTTGGGTGGAGAGCATAAAGAGGTGGACGCTTTGGGAGACGATGTTTTGGAAAAGCTGTTAGTGCAGCTGGAGACCGGGGAGATAGATCGGAATACTGTCCTGCAGTATATACGAAAAATGCCCTATGAAGACCTGGGTTTTGCCAAGATTGATTATCACCGGGGGCTTCGGCAGGGCTTTCCCGAGGTCATTTATTGTGCCAGCAAGACCGCTGAACAGGTGAAGGAGATTTTTCGGCGGCTGGCTGAGCGAGCCAGCCGGGTTCTGGCCACCAGGGCCGACAGCGATATGGCTGCCGCGGTTCAGGACGCAGTGCCTGAAGCAAAATACCATCCATTGGCCCGGGTGATTACAAAGGGGTGGGAAGAGACGCCCCAAGATGTGTATGGAGAGGTCGCTGTGATCTGTGCCGGCACCTCCGACTTGCCGGTGGCTGAGGAAGCAGCCATCACCGCAGAAATTATGGGAAGCTCTGTGAACAGGGTGTACGATGTAGGAGTTGCCGGGCTGCACCGACTGCTCAACGAGTTCCACCGCTTCGAAAAAGCCAAGGCCATAGTTGTAGTCGCCGGTATGGAGGGAGCTCTCGCCAGCGTAGTGGGAGGAATGGTGGATAGGCCGGTAATAGCGGTTCCCACCAGCGTCGGTTATGGAGCCGCTTTTGGCGGTTTAGCTGCACTGCTGGGTATGCTCAACAGCTGCGCCTCCGGCGTGTCGGTTGTAAATATTGATAACGGTTTTGGCGCAGGATATACAGCGCATCTAATTGCAAGGCGAAGTGTATGAGAAGCGGGTTAAGCGCCATTTGCAAAACAAAGCAGATGGGGGAGCAGGTTAACTGCTAGCCTCAGAACGATCAGCAGCTGCCTTTATTTGAAGGGCAGCTATATCTATGACAGCGTTGATATATTGGGAACACCAGTGGATGTTCCACGTGGAACATTCCGGAACACCGGGGTGGGAGCAGAAATGAGATGTTCCACGTGGAACAACGGAGAAGAGTGGGTGAGGGAATTGGACAGGTGTTCCACGTGGAACACTAAATAGAATGTGAGTTAAGGAAGAAGACCGTGTTCCACGAGGAACATTCTGCTGCGGCTGCGGCCGCGTCCTTACAATTTTGTTTCTCTGAATAATCAAAAGCAAGTATCTATGTAGAGGAGGAAGTGAGACCCAGTGGCTCCCGATGGGAGGCGCACAAGGGCTTCGCGGAATTTATGTGGGCATACTTGGACTGTTTTTCTGGCGTCAGCGGCAATATGTTTCTCGGGGCACTGCTGGATGCGGGGGTGCCGATCGAGGTATTTGAGGATGTTATAGAATCATTGGGTTTAGAAGACGTGGAGGTCAAGACTGCTTCAGTAACCAAACACGGGATAGCAGGATGCTATGTCGAGGTGCGTCATCCCGAGCAGCATGTGCACAGACATTTGCAGGACATTGTGGATATCATCGACGGGGCCGGATTTGAACCACAAGTCCGGGAGAAAGCTGTTGAGGTCTTTCGACGGTTGGCGGCAGCCGAGGCCGAGGCCCACGGGACCTCTATAGATAAAGTCCATTTCCATGAGGTGGGAGCCGTTGACGCTATAGTTGACGTAGTATGTACTGTAGTCGGGTTCCATTATCTTGGAGTGAGTAAGATTCTGGCATCGCCGGTTCAGTTGGGTACCGGCTTCATAAAAGTTGCCCACGGTATGATGCCGGTGCCGGTACCAGCCACCATGAATCTCCTGAAGGGCGTGCCCAGCTATTCCAGAGGAATTGAAGCAGAACTGGCTACACCTACCGGTGCAGCTTTACTTACGTCCCTTGCCAGTTCATATGGGCCGCTGCCGGCTGGGCGCATTCTGGAAGTTGGTTACGGAGCCGGTACTAGGGAGCTCCCCATACCAAACCTGCTGAGGCTAGTACTAATCGAACCTGCAAATGAAGATAGGAATCTGTGGTCCATGGATGAGGTTGCACTGCTGGAATGCAATCTCGATGATCATAACCCTGAGACTATTCCTCCTCTCATTAGCAAGCTGCTGGATGCCGGCGCCTGGGATGCATATGTGGAGGATGTGACTATGAAAGGCGGGCGTCCGGGGATTAT
>JAAYGR010000146.1 GCA_012727675.1 Bacillota bacterium | reverse complement strand
TGATTCTGAGCAACAGCCCGCATAGCTGTGCCGACCATTGTGCCCCGCAGAATGTACTGCAAAACGATGAGCAGCACAGCCACTATGGCTAAGATCCAGATAACGTGGGGCATAAGAAATATGTCGCCTATATTCATAACTCTAGTGCCAAAGGGATTCCTAAAGGTTGTAGGCATAGTACCCCAAATAACCAAAATCAGATTGCGGATAAACACAGAGGCTGCTACTGTTCCAATCAAAATAATCTGTGGATGAACCTTGTGTTCCAGCATGGGGTAAAAGTAAATTCGGCTAATAAAATACCCCACTAGGCCCATGATAGCTACCGTTAGTATAAAGCTCACGATGTAAGGCAGTCCCGCCATGCCAAACAATGTAAGCATTACATACCCGCCGAGAGTGAGTAAGTCACCCTGGGCAAAGTTGAATAAGCCTGTGGCATTCCAGATAAGCGATATTCCTAACGCCGGCAGGGAATAGAGAACTCCCATGGCCAAGCCATTAAGGATGATTTGTATCCATAAACCGACTGTCAACAGGTCACCTTCTTCCCAGGTTGTTAGCCAGGCATGTAATCGCTGGTGCGGGAAGGTCCCGCACCAGCCGATTATCATCTACAAACCTCCAACATTATCTTGCTGAAGGATACACTAGCTGTGTTACTCAGCTGGGTAGTAATCTTCCATCAGCAGGATCTTCCACTCACCGTTCTCAAATACTTGAGAGTACATGGTGTGGCTGAGGTTGCCGTACTTGTCAGCTCGGTAGTAGCCGAGCGGAGCCTGGAAGTCCAGATTAGCCAGCTCTTCCCGGATGGCCTCTCGGTCAGTTCCTACCCGACCAATAATGTCAGCAAGGATATGGATTGTATCGTAGTGGCATACGTGGGTAGGTGACATAGCAACGTTATAGGTCTCGTTCCACTTTCTCACAAACTCCTGCTTCACGGGGTCAGGATCTCCTGTACAGAAGTTGGTGGTGGTGACTACACCCTCGACATTCTCGAGTCCCGCCAAATCTGACACTGCAGGAGATGCACAGCCGCGCTCACCGAAAATACGCAGGTCCTGCAGACCCAGCTCACTGCGCTGCCGCAGGATGATACCCTGCTCAGTCTCGTAGCCGAAGCAGAACAGTGCATCGGCTCCGGCAGCCCTTACCTTCAGAAGCTGTGCTGTGAAATCACGGTCGCCGTCGTTGAAAGTCTGGACTGTAACCGGCTTGATTCCTTGTTCATCCAGAGCAGCTTTGGTTGCGTTCCAAAGATCCTTTGAATAGTCGTTGAGCCCGTAGATGACTGCAGGCTTCTCAACACCGTAGTACTCTAGAGCCGTACGGATGAGCAGAGGTGCCCAATAGGTGGACTCAACCTGCATTCTAAAGGTATAGGGATTGCCTCTCTTGGTGATATCAGCGTTGGTACCATCTACCAAGAAGGGGATCTTGGCTTCCCGCCACAGATTCTCAGCGGCCAGGATAGTACCGGAGCGGTTGGGGCCAATTACAACAACCGGGTCCTCGGCAATTGCCTTGCGAACGGCTTCGATACCCGATGAGGAACTGGAAGTCTCATCGATAGGAATGTACTCAATGAGCATACCGTTGATTCCGCCAGCAGCGTTGATCTCTTCAACCGCCAGCTTAGCAGCATTTACCAGAATCTGTCCCTGGAATGCAGAGCCACCAGTCAACGGGGCCAGATGACAGATCTTAATCGTGTCTGCGGCCATAGCCACCATCGAACCAACTAGAACTAACATCATAGCAATAACCAAAACCTGCGTGATCCGTGATTTGTACATAGTGAACCTCCTTATCATTTTTCTGTTCTTGGGGTTTACTGTACTACTAGCTAGCGCCTGGTCCCGGTGCATTCCTCCTTCCCTACAACAAACGTGCGGTTTCATGAACTTGATGTTCATGGGGCGGTGATTTGTGATTAATTTCGCAATCGCATTTGCTTGGTGGAGATTTTTTTCACCGCCGCTGTCCTTCTGAAATAGGTAATTCTAGCCTGATCTCAGAAATCCTTCTAGGTAGGGTGAAGTTTTTCTTCAAGTTGTGAAAACACATTTTCCCTTTTCATTTCGTATCCATTTCATGAGACTGCGGAGACCAAGACATGGAAAACCGGATTGTTTTTCCCAAAAGCCGCATTGAAATCGAATGGGGATAATAGGCTATTTGTCTCAAAAAAATATTTGTTTGAGGATTTGCCAGCGGCGTGTTCTGCCCTGCACCGTCATCTTGAAGAGAGCCACCTGCTGGCAGAGGAATTCTTCAGATGGGCTGTAATCCTGGAGTTCTTCCATATAATGATTGAACTCTCCCGGCGACAGCCTTGTCGCCAAGGTGATATGGGGCCGATAGGACCGATCCTTTTCTTTCTCGACAACGCCCTGTCTTTCTAGACCCGATTCCAGTTTTTCATAAAGACCCATAAGCTCTTCCGACAGCTCAACATGTATGTAAATTACACGCCGCCCAAAGCGGCCTATTCCTTGAGCCTTAATCGTAAAAGGCGAGACACCCTGAATGCTCTCTGAGATGATCTGTTCCAGTTCAAGATCAGTTCCCGGCCAAGTAAAGGGAGGAATTAAGGTTATGTGGGGTGCCGTCTTGGGAGCAGCGAAGCGTCTCCGTAAGGTTTCAACTTCTTCTTCAAACTCCTCTGGCAAGGTAAGGCCCAGGAAAAAATCCGCCATGCCTAAAGACCTCCTCCAACACTCATTAAAGCCCCCAGTTTCCAAGAATACCCTAATGTCAGAAATTCTTCAAGAAAAATCTTTCCATGATGGCCCCTGCAGCCCTTCTAACCAATCTCCACCGATTGCATGGGTCATTCCCCATCGGCTTCTGGAACTCCTCTGTAACCAATTTCCATTGGGTGCCGGCTGAGTCGATACTATCTGCCCTTTGACTAGATAGCAAGGTTATCCGTCAGTTCGATCAAATCACCAACATGCTGAGCAAAAAAATAGGTGGCACCCGGCCACCCGGTACCACCCATAATTCCTTCATCAGAACAGCCAACTGCTCACTAGGCTGACTCCGTTCTTGGGCTATTTACCACCCTTTTTCAGGTATCGTTTGTCTATCCACGCCCCCGCTGTGTACAAGGGATCGACGACGTTAGCAATTCTTACCCTGCCAACTTGAGTTAGTATGAAGTAAGCATCCCATTTATCGAAACCATAACAATCTACCATCCAATGAACCAGGTCATTGTAGGCGATCTTTACTGCGTCTTCTAGAGGCTTGCTGTTGCCAATACTCATTATCCGGTTTTCGTCTTCTAACCGCGGCCAATCCAAGGTCCAATTCTTTATAAGCTCCACCTTGATCTCCACACGGGCAGGCATCTCAATGGCAACGCCGCACAACTCGCCATCACCTTGACATGCATGAACATCACCCAAGTAGAGAAGACCGCCGTCTGCCCGCACTGGCAGATAAATTGTGCTGCCCGGGGCAACATCCGGCAAGTCCATATTACCGCCATGATTACTTGGTGTCAGAGAATTGACGGCTTCAATCTTGGGAGCTGTACCTATCGTTCCGATAAAGGGTTCATAAGGGAAGACTATGTCTTCATCCCAAACGATTCCCTCAGTCGTAACCTCGACCATCTTTACTATCTCTGGGAATGGTTCTGAGAGTGCAGAGGCTGTCGGACTCAAAAGTCCGAAGTATTTCTGCAGACAAGTTACACCCCTGGGCTGAGGTCCTACAGGGTCAATTGAAATAACCTGGACAGCCAATGCGTCACCGGGCTCTGCACCTTCCACGGCAATGGGTCCAACCAATGGGTTTACATACGGAAGTGTAGCTATTGAGCTCGGTTTTACGCTCTCGTCTGTGATTTTTTGTTCGAAAGCATCTACGGTATGGGCAACTACGGTATCACCTGATTTAACGGTCAATACGGGGTCCCTGTACGGTCCTATCACATATGAATATTCGCCCTGAATCTCCTTGGTTAGTTCGTGTTTCATAACATTCCCTCCTTGAGGTATTAATGTTTTATATGGCTAGATAACGCCTGACCCTTTCAGAGTCCGTCATCTCAGACTTGTCCAGTTCTGCCACGATGGTTCCCCGGTCCATGACGTAGCAACGGTCAGCCAATGACATGGCGAAATCCAGGTTCTGTTCTACCACCAAGATTGTCAGCCCAAGCTCTTCCATGAGGCCCTTCAATATAGGTACCATGTCCTGCACAATACTGGGCTGAACGCCTTCAGATGGTTCATCAAGAATGAGCAGATTCGGATTGCCGACTAAAGCCCTGCCAATTGCCAGCATCTGCTGCTCTCCGCCAGAGAGAGTGCCGCCCTTTTGGCGCCGCCTTTCATCCAACCGGGGGAATATGGAATAGACTTTGTCGTACAGTCTTTCACCGCCAGAGTCGATGTTGATGAACTCTCCCATCAACAGGTTTTCCTCGACAGTCAAGCGGGGGAAGATTCCCCGTCCCTGGGGGACATATCCCATGCCGAATCGTGCTCTTCTGCTAGCACTCCACTTGGTTACATCCGTATTCTTAAAAGTAATTGAACCCTGCATGGTGGGCAGGACGCCGATGATAGTCTTCATCAGTGTAGTCTTGCCTACCCCGTTTCGACCTAATATCACGGTAATCTCCCGAGCCTTAATGTCAAGGCTGAGATCCCGAACGACAGGAACCGAACCATATCCCGATGTGAGCTGCTTTAGACGTAACACTGTTCCACCCCCTACTTCTTACCAAGGTATATCTGCTGCACTTCTTCGTTACGCTCAATCTCGCACAATTGACCTTGGGTGAAAACCCTTCCCAAGTGCAGAACAGTGATCCTCGGCTCCAGCATTCGGACAAACTCCATGTCGTGGGCGATTACGATAATCGTCATTCCATCTTTATTAAGCCTCCGAATGATCTCAGCCGTTCTGGCAGTCTCATCGGGGGTCATTCCGGCATTGGGCTCGTCAAGGAGAAGGAGCTCAGGATCTACCGCTAAGGCTAGACCAATTTCCAGCCATTGTCTTTGACCATGGGATATTTGTCCGGCAGCCATGTTCTCGATCCCATGCAGACCTACTGCATCCAGCCTATCAAGAATCTCTTGCCTCACGTTGTCAACGGCGGTTCTCCGGCGGTTTAAAGCTACCACCATATTCTGAAACACCGTCAGATCGGGGTAGACACTGGGCGTCTGGAATTTTATCGATATCCCCATTCTCGCCCGAAGAAACGGTTCCACAAAAGAAATGTCATTGCCCTTGTAGATCACCTGCCCAGAGTCTGGCTTGTGATAACCAACAATAGTCTTAAAGAGCGTACTCTTTCCAGCACCATTGGGACCAATCAAGAAGTGCAGATCCCCTTGATGGATATCCAAGTTAACTTTATTGACCGCTGTCAGACCGCCAAACCGCTTGGTTACATCCCGAAGCTGCAGTAAGGGCTGCCCGTTTGCTGCTGGATTTACGGTTCTGTGACTATCTGCTACAGCATTCATGCACCGACACCCCTTCTAGACTGTGAGTTGGATAAAGCCTCTTGGCGTCTCTTGGAGCCCAATTTCCCAATACAATTGGCCAATGTAGGTATCACTCCGGCTGGCATGTACAAGACTACTATCAGCAGGAGGGCACCCAAGATAATAAGGGCAAATTCACTACCGGTAACTGCCAAGTATTGGGTGAAGTACTGCAGCACTATGGTGGAAATTATTGCTGCCAGCATGCTCTTGCGGCCTCCAACTGCTACCCAGATAACTGGAAGTGAGGCGTTGGTAAGGCCCATTGTCGACGGGGTAATGTAGTGTCCCCAGGCGACATACAGCACTCCGGATAGACCTGCCAAACCTCCCGCAATGGCAAAGGCCAGGAGCTGGATTAGTCGAATGTTATATCCCAATACCTCTGTACGGTCAGGATTTGACCCGGTTGCCACCAACCCGACACCATACTTAGAGTTGACAAGGTATCTTAGCAGCAAGTACGTCACAACCATTAATGTAAGGACAAAATAGTAAAGCGACGCACCCTTTAACCCCGTACTGCCGAAGTTAATTGACGGTATATTGGTCATACCGTTATAACCGCCAAGCAGCGCTTTACCAACCCGCCATTTGTCACCAGCAGTCTGACCCATAAAGGTCTCCAGCACCAGTGTGAAAACCAGTGTCATGATGGAGACATAGACTCCGCTCACTCTGCCGTAGAACACAAAGTAACCAAGCAGCGCGGCTACCAAGAAAGGTATTATGATACCACCCAGAAGTGCAGGAATCGTATTGCCGACGGCATCGAGGGTGTTGATGGCTATGATACCGTAGACATAACCACCTATACCTACAAAAGCCATCTGGCCGAAGCTAAGAATGTTTCCACATCCCCAGATAAGACTCAATCCCATTGCGACAAAGGTCCACGACATGAAGTACGTGAGATTTATTACATCATATCTGGACGCAAAGCGGGGGAAGAAATACAGGTAGCCTGTCACTATCAGGAAGGCAACCCAAAATACCGCACTTCGTCCAATGCTAAAGGGACCGTTGACGGTATTTAGGAAGTTGCTAAAGCGGCTCGTTTTATTCATCGTGCTCTCTCCCCTCTCGTTTCAAGATAACCGGAAATGCCTGTGGGAAGAACACGCAGAATTACCATGGCTGCCGCCAATAGGGCCATTCTTCCAATGAAAGTCCCATACAGACGTGACGATGTACCTTCGATAATACCCAGCAGAACGGAGGTGATTAGAGCACCCTGAATTACATTAGCACCTCCACTGACTACTACAGTGACAAAGGCTGGCGCTAGGAAAGAGGCTCCATACAATGGCGCCAAAACAGTAGTTGGCGCATACAATGCTCCAGCAAAGCCTGCCAAAGCAGAACCAATGCCAAAGGTGAATTGGTACATCCGAGAGGTGTTAATACCCATGGCTTCAGCGATCTCTGCGTTCTGCATCGCTCCTCTCGCACGCATCCCAAACTTGGTTCGGTGGAAGACATACCACATCACGATCAGAAGCCCAATGGCTATTACTGCCAAAAGGAGCCGATAGGCAGCGTAAGCCTTGCCTGCAACCGTGATGCCCCCTAGCGGCATTCGAATAGTCTGCAGAGACGGGCCCATGAGAACTAACATGCCCTGGCTGATGATCAGACTTATGCCCCAGGTAGCTACTAGACTCTGTAGGAGGTTACCGTAAAACCTTCGAATAATGAGCCTTTCCAGCACCATGCCGAAAAGCCCAACCATTAGGGATGCAAACACAACTGAAATAGGAAAGGGTAACCCAGCCCGGGTCGCCAGCACCGCTGTATATGCACCGAGCATCATAAACTCGCCGTGCGCCAGGTTGGTAATACCCATCATTCCAAGGATAATGATTAGCCCCACCGCTGATAAGAATAGGAACGCCATACTGTCGAGATACAGATAGATTGCTCCAAATATTTCACCAAAAAGTTGCACGTCAGTCGCCCCCAGTCTTGAAGAGTCTTGGCAGCCCGGAAGCTCCTCCAGGCCACCAAGACGCATATCATACTGACAAGCTTACCCTAGCATTATCTTGAGCTTCTTATGGCTCGTACTGAACAAATTCAGGCTTCTTAGTCAGGTCTACGCCCTTCTCCCTGCTCAGCCAATCCGGCCAAACCTGCTCATATGTCTTGGGGAAGTGCAGCTCATGATTCTCATCTACAACAACGATTCTAATATCCCTGACTAGATGGTGTGTCTTCGGGTCAAGATAGACTCTGCCTTCTGGAGCATCAAAGGAGATGCCGGATTCCAGAGCCTCGATGACTTTGGGAATATCGGTGGTTCCCGCGAGTTCTACGGCCTTGGCATACAGGTAGATACCAACATAGGTGTTCTGTGTCTGCTCGCCGATGTAGGGCACATCAGGGAACATCTCGCGGAACCGCTTTACAAAGTCCTGGTTCGCGGGAGTCGGCAGTTCCTCTACATAATGAACACCGATGTGCATTCCTGCAAGCGCCGGCGCATCAAATCGCTTATGCTCATAGCCCTGAGCAACGTTAATGCTGGTTGCGAATGGAATGTTTAGTCCAGCTGCAAGGGCCTGCGGATAGAAGGACGCATGAGGATCTCCGGTAATATACATGACCAGGAAATCAGGGTTAGCTTCCTGAATCCGCTCGATGGAAGAAGCAAACTGTGTTACCTCCAACGGGATGAATTCCTCGCCAATGACTTCCCCGCCATGCTTCTCAGCAAAAACGTGGGTCCATTTGGCACTCAACTGACCGAAGTTGTAGTCGGCTGCAAGGATGTACATCCTAGGACCAAACTTCTCAATACAGTACTGGATTACAGGCTCGATCTGCTGCTCGGGAACAGGCCCTGTACAGAAGGTGTATTTGTCTGCTACGCCACCTTCATACTGGTTGTTATAGAAATACAGCATCTCGTACTCGTCGATTATGGGTCTGATGGCCTCTCTCGCAGCACTAGAGAATCCGCCGAAGAGAACGTCGACTTCATCTCTGAGGATGAGCCGTCTAGCCAACTCCTGGAAACGTCTGTTGTCAGACTGAGGGTCCGGGGCAATTAGTTCCAGCTTACGACCAAGAACTCCGCCGGCATCGTTAATTTCCTTGACTGCCAGTTGAGCTGCAAGGTATTTTGGCCCCGCGTGAAGTGCGAAGGTGCCAGAGCGGCTCTCAAGAAGTCCAATTTTAATTGTGTCTTTTGCTAGGACACCTACTGACATCGCCATGAGCAACACAACGGTGATTACTATAAGGCTTACCCGTTTCTTCATGCTTAAAGCTCCCTCCATTTCTGGTATTGACTTAAAGTTCTCCCACGGCAACATCTACTTGTTTACAATCTCTCTAGTTTTCTGCCCCCCATCACCCCTTCCCGACTACCACATTCAAAGCCGATAATCCGAATGACATTCCGACTTGGCTATATTCTGAAGTACTGCCCTTCTTACGTCATCAAGATGCTCCTTCATCGCCTTTGTGGCCGCCTCAGGATCACGGTCATGAAGACCCTTGACAACTCTCCTGTGGTATTCTACAGCTCTACGAGCAGCACCAGGCAACCTCTGGACTTCTCCTAGCTGCTGGGAGAGAGGACCCTGCATTGCCTCTATAACGGCGACTAGGACTGAATTATGGCTCCCTCTAGCTACTTGTACGTGAAAATCTAGGTCGAGTTCATTAAAACTATCCAGATCCTCAATCTTGGACATCATATCCCGAGTAAGGACCTCAAGGGCACTTATTTCTTTGTCGGTTGCCCGAAGTGCACACAGATAAGCTGTCTTAGCCTCTATAATCGCCCTAGCTTCAACTATTTCAAGCAGCATTATGTGATCCATCGAAAGCACATAGGCCAATGGCTCAATGAACAATCCCGGAACAGTTTGATTAACAAAAGTCCCTCGACCCTGATCTATCCTCAGCATCCCCATTAAGCTTAGACTTCGCATTGCTTCGCGAACCGCCGTTCGGCTCACTCCTAGTTCTGCTGCAAGCTCCGACTGCGGTGGCAGCTGTTCTCCCACCTTGAGTTCACCGGATGCGATCTTAGTTATTATGTAATCGACAACAGCATCGGCAACTTTTCTATCTTTAAGTGGCTTCAACATTCGGAACCGCTCCTGGTCATGAATACTGCTCCGACTTGCTCTTAAGAACCAGCCTGTAAAACCGTTGTAAAGAAAAGATAGTATCATACTATAATAGTAATTCGTGCCTTCTTTCATAATTCCTTTTTTCTACCGATATATTTGCGCCCTTATTTCTATCCCTAAAGTTTCATCGATGACAGATTATCACTGTCTTACTTAGTTTTCTATTCAAAACACTAGTTGGTGTAGAATCCCTATGTGCGCCATTGTCGTCACCAATACATGCGAGAAAGCCGCCCTACAGGGACAGTTCCCCATAGGGCGGCTATCGTTCCGGCATAATCGATTCATATACTTCGATTCTCAATCCAGGACCTCTAACCCACCTTGGACTTCGCTTCGGCCTTTTCCTCGGCGACGATCCTATCTGCCACCTCTCCCCAAGCCTTGGCGTAATCCTGGAGCTTGGCAGCAAATTCATCTACCGTTTCATCCGCATCGGCTTCAGTGTTGTAGGCACCGGATTCGTGGACCATGTCCCGAATGGCATCGGGATTGTCAATCAGCGGGCAGGGCCGCAGGTGGTTGTCACTAAAGGGTATGCGCTTCTGGTAAGCTTTAAAGAGCGGCGACTGAAGAGCTTCTGCCAGGGATTTCTCGTTAATATTATCTGTTGCGTAGTGGACAAAGGCACAGGGCTCTACCTCACCCGCTGCGTTAATATGGAGATAGCGCCTACCGCCGGCGATGCAGCCGCCGGAGACAATGCCATCATTCCAGAAATCCATCAGGAAGATGGGTTTACGCAGCCGCAGCTCACTGGTGCGCTTGTGCATATATGCCCGCTGCTCCGGTGTTGCCATAAGCTCTAGATTGGCATTGGCGCCCACAGGCACATAGGTGAAATACCAGACAAAGCGGACTCCCTTATCGATCAACAGGTCAATGAATTCCTCTGAGGAAACGTCCTCTATGTTATTCCGATGATA
>JAAYGR010000145.1 GCA_012727675.1 Bacillota bacterium | reverse complement strand
GACCCTTGTTCCAGCTTTCCCGATGCAGATAAGATCCACCGGGCTGTTCAGACAGTAGGTGCAGGAAGGGTTGTGTTCGGCAGTGATGCCAATTTGCTTAACCCCGCGTTCATCTGGGGATTAGTGCAGGATGCCGGTCTTAGTCAAGATGAGATCTCAAAAATCGCATATGAGAATGCGGTGGACATCTTTTGTCTGCCCGATGCATAGATGGTTACTGAAACCTTAAGTTACTTAATTCATCAAAGATAGCTAAAAGGAGGTGGGAGCCTCTTAGGATTGGTCAGACTGGATGGAAGTTGGACATGGTGAAGGGCTTTAGCAATGAAATCTTTGAGGAGGGACTACAGTGTTAAGAAAGCACAAGGTTTTTCTGGTCTGTGTCTTGCTGGTGATTGCCTTTGCTAGTGTGTCCGCGTCAGCACAGCATATTAAGCTCACCCTGTGGGGCGGCTATCCAGAGATGGCACCCTTCTACAAGCAGGTAATTGAAGACTACCAGAAGGAAAACCCAAATGTAGAGATTTCCTTCTTAACCCATCCGCTTCGGGAACATGAGCAGAAGCTATCCGCGACCATACCATCCAATACCGCAGCAGATATCATCGAGACCACGTCATACACAATGCGCAAGTTTATTGAAGCCGGGTTCCTAAATCCCAATCCGGATAACATCGATGCTTTCCTCAAGAGCGGTGTGTTTGACCAGTTCTATGTCAACGACCTTACCATTGACGGTAAGACCTACGGTCTGCCGCTCTTCCAAGGCCGTCAGGTGATGTTCTGGAACAAAGCTATGTTCCGGGAAGCCGGACTGCCGGGTGCTCCAACTACTTGGGATGAAGTGATCGAATACTCCCAGAAGCTGGCCAAATATGATGCCAACGGCAACCTTGTGAGGGCCGGAATCAGCCTTCGCAAGTCCGGCGGCGGCAGCGGTGTTGCTGAGAAATGGTGGTTCTGGCTGTATCCAGCCGGCGGGACCATCGTCGAGGAAGTTGCCCCAGGTAAATGGCGCAATGGCTACAACAATGAAGCTGGTCTAGAGGCCCTTAAGCTGTACATTGACCTATTGCACAAGTACAAGGTTGACAGCTACCAGGTCAAGGCTGACGCAGAGGGCTTTGCACTTGAGACCCATGCCATGTTTACCAGAGAGTCTTGGGTAGTTGGCCATATGCAGCAGTACGCTCCTGATGTTGAATATGATACCGCTCCTCTTCCGGTACACAACCGCGGTGGTACCATCTGCAACCTGGTGAACATGTATGTAACCAAGACCTGCAAGCACCCCGATGTAGCTTGGGACTTCCTGCAGTTCATGTTCCAGCCCAAGTATCAGAAGCTGCTCTTGGCTGAAGTTGGCTGGTTCCCATGCTTAGCTGCAGACTATGAAGAGATCTTCCAGGCAGTGCCGCAGTACCGGGCATTTATGGACCTTCCCAAGGGCTTCGAGCTCTATGGAATTCCGCCTCTGGCATGCTTCGATGAGATCCAGACCAAGCTGGCGGAAAGACTGGTCGCCGCCTTCATGGATGAAAGCCTAGTAGATGACATCAACAG
This sequence comes from Bacillota bacterium, assembly GCA_012727675.1. Lineage (GTDB taxonomy): Bacteria > Bacillota > Limnochordia > DTU087 > DTU087 > DTU087. The sequence continues at coordinate 3,599 of JAAYGR010000145.1, read as the reverse complement.
AATGAAGCAGATCCTGGCCGATGCGGCCAAGGAGACCGATGACATCCTGAGGGAGAACGGCGTCTACGCCGACTAAGTGGACAATAAGGGAGCATATGCAGCTTCCTGCTGCATATGCTCCCCCTGCAGCAAGCTGCTAGCCTGAACTACACTTTACTGGGAATGGGGGATGAGCATGGTACGCCCGCCTGGCCGCCGTGTGATGAGGGTTCAAACCAAGAGGTACCTGTTTTGCTATCTGGGACTACTACCTGTGTTAGCGCTTTTTATCTGGCTGCGTGTGATACCTTTGGCCAATACAATCAACCTCAGTTTTCACAACTGGAATCTTATCAAGCCTTTTAAGCCGTTTATCGGCCTACAGAACTATATGAATTTGTTCAATGACCGGCTGTTCGTAATGGCTTTAAGAAATACCGCCATCTTTGCCTTTTCCACTGTGGTAATAGGCATGGCCTTGTCATTGGCATTGGCCGTTGCCCTTAACCGGCCCAGCAGACTGACCGGTTTGTACCAGACCCTGTACTTTCTGCCTGTGATTACCCCAATGGTGCCTGTGTCGGTGATCTGGAAATGGATCTACGACCCAGGCTACGGGCTGCTTAACTATATACTATCGCTGTTTGGCATAAAGCCCATCGGCTGGCTGATGTATCCCAATCTCGCCCTCATGTCTATGATTATCATGTGCATCTGGAAGAACCTGGGCTATAACATGATTATGTTTCTCGTTGGCCTAAAGAACATCCCGGCTCAGTATTATGAGGCAGCTGCCATCGATGGAGCTAACGGCTGGCAGATCTTCTGCCATATTACCCTACCCTTATTGAAACCTATCCTCCTGTATGTTTTGATTACCTCCACCATCGATGGTTTTAACATCTTCACACCGGTGTATGTCATGACCACTGGATCTCAGGGAGCACCTGGAAACGCAGTGCGAACCCTTGTCTTCAACATCTATGAAGAAGGTTTCCGGTATTTCAAGATGGGTTATGCCTCATCACAGGCGGTTATGCTGCTCTTAATTGTGCTAGCTCTAACAGTAATACAGCTCAGAGTATTCCGCGGGGAAGACGCCGGTGCAAGCATTCAATAGTCAGCCTGGCGATACAAGGGGGGTTAACTAGATGGTTAGCAAGAAAGCTTCAAGAGAGCTTGCTGCTCAAGCGGTGGGTCAGTTTTTCCTTCTATTGGGAGCTGTAATCATGCTGCTTCCATTCATCTGGATGCTTTCTACTTCTCTCAAGCCGCCTGAGGAAGTCATCACCTGGCCGCCGCAGTTTATTCCAAGGCGTCCCACATTCAACAACTACATCGAAGCCTTCTCAGCGGCGCCGTTTTTCCGGTTTTTCTTGAACAGCTTATGTGTATCATCGATTTCCACTGTCAGTATTTTGCTCACATCATCTTTTGCGGGATTCATCTTTGCCAAGTACCAATTTCCCGGCAGGACTCTTTTGTTCTTGATCATATTGGCTACGTCTATGGTTCCGTTTCAGTCGTACATGATACCCTTTTATCTCATGGTTAACAGGCTGGGTTGGATTAATACCTACCAAGGGTTGGCTTTGCCCCTCTTGGTGATGAGTTTCGGTATCTTCTTTATGAGGCAGAATATCGTCAGCATTCCCGATGAATTGCTGGATGCGGCGAGAATTGACGGCTGCTCCGAGTTTAGGATTTATTGGCAGATTATTATGCCTCTATCCAAATCGGCTATGGCTGCCTTGGCTATCTTTGCCTTCAAGAATGCCTGGGGAGATTTCATCTGGCCCCTACTCATTGCCAATGAACTTGAGATGTATACCATGGAACTTGGTCTAGGTATGTTCCAGCACAGGTTTACAGTAGACTACGGCTCCATCACAGCCGGTTCGGTTGTATCCATCCTGCCCATTATCACCGTCTTTGCCATATTCCGCAGGAATATCATTGAGGGTGTGACCTTAACAGGTCTTAAGGGGTAAGGCAGTCTTTCAGCGACAAATGGGGGGATAATGATGCTGGAAATCACACAGGAACGCAAGAGACTCCTCGAGGATCGGCTGGAGTTCTACAAGACTCACCTATATGAATATATACTTCCCTTCTGGATGAAGAACGGTATCGACCATGAATATGGAGGCTACTTTACCTGTTTCAATAACTACGGTGATCAGCTGGTAAGCACCGACAAATACGTCTGGTCCCAGGGGCGAATGCTGTGGCTGCTTGGTGAGTTGGCAGAAGGTGAAGGGCCTGATTCCAAGTATCTGCCCCTAGCCAGAAGCGGCTATGCTTTCCTTAAAGATCACTGCCGGCTTCCAAATGGCCACTGCGCATTTATTCTCACCCGGGAGGGTGAGCCGAAGGAGCCGGTGCCAGGAGGCGGGTATGATATCAGTACTTATGCAGATTGCTTTGCCGTCCTGGGGTTTGCCAAGTTTGCAGAAGTTGAACGAAACCAAGAGGCTCTAGAACTAGCCTTGGAGGTATTTGACTCCATAGTCTCCCGCTTTGAGCGCCGGGAGTTTCGCACTGAACCGGAGCCGCTTCCTCCTGGATACAGAGCCCATGGAATCTCTATGATTCTCCTAAACACCAGTCACCAGCTCCTTAAGGCTGCAAAGATCCTAGACCACCAGGCAGCAGACCGCATAGCCCAAAAGCGTCAGTTCTTTGCTCAAGATATAGTAAATAACTTCATCGGTCCTGATGGAATCATCCGGGAACTGATCCATGAAAATGGCAGAGATGATGACTGCATCCTCGGGCGCTATGTTAATCCCGGACACACTCTGGAGGATATGTGGTTTCTCCTGCACTATGCTGTAGAGCTAGAGGGGCCGATGAGGGATGAACTCATTGACTTGGTGGCTAAAGTGATGGAAGCTACCTTCCAGCTGGGCTGGGATGAAGAATGCGGCGGCCTATTCCACTTCGTAGATGCCGAGGGCGGCAAGCCCCGGGGAGAACTAGAGACCTTTGCCGATCATCCACTGACCCAGAAAGTCCTCGACGGTTGGGCTGATAAGCTCTGGTGGGTCCATTCCGAAACCGTCTATGCTACTCTCTTGGCATATGCCCTGACCGGCAAGGAAGAGCTTTTCAAGGTCTATGAGCAGGTACATGACTACACCTTTGCCACTTTCCCCCATCCTGATCCAAGCATCGGGGAATGGATTCAGATTCGAGATCGGGCAGGCAACCCTATGGACAAAGTTGTAGCCCTGCCGGTTAAGGATCCATTCCACATCACTAGAGCACTTCTGCTCACTATAGAGCTATTAGAAGAAATGCTGCAGCAACAGGGCCTCGATGAAGATGGGAAGTAGACCTACTAGATATTGAAAGGAGGGGGCATATGACGCCGCGAGAGCGCTTCATGGCGGTTTTGGCTGGAGAATCCAATGATGTAATACCTTGGACCATGGGGTTCTTTGATGAGAAGTTGGCTGCTGAACTGTTGGGGGAAGAATGTGTCCCATCGGATATAATCCCCCGTGAAGATTTTTCCTACGGCGCCTCACCTAGGGAGGACTGGGAGGTGAAGGCCCTCTATGCTGAGAGGGCAGATATCCCCGCAGTACCGGTTGGTTGGGGGCATTCCATCGCCT
>JAAYGR010000144.1 GCA_012727675.1 Bacillota bacterium | reverse complement strand
CTGTTTTGGTCCGAAGATTGAAGGACAGAATCGCCAAGGCGGCCTGGCCATTTCCTAGAATCGGCTTAAGCTGCGGCATAGCCGAGTTTCCCTCCGACGGTAATTCCTCCGCTGCTTTGCTGCGTATTGCTGACACCCGCATGTACGCGGATAAGCACCAATCCCAGGAAATAACAATAAATTAACGAAAGTGCAAAATATTTCAGTTGACTAAATCCCTTGGATCTTATAACATATCCTTAGGGTCTTTCGGATCTGCGATGTTTATAGAGGTTATCCTAAAAAATACGCCATTGAATAGCTGAGAATGTAACAATTATGCAAAAAAAGCTCAGCTAGACCTTGCGGGAAAGTATACAGAGCTATATAATTGCGACTATATGGATCCCTTCGGGTAAACGGAGCTGGATTATAAGTATTAATCAACTAAACAGCTTTAGCAACAAACGGAAACAAGAGGCTTACGGGAGCTGGTCTAAGATAACTGCGCCGCTTAGATAGGCGACCTAAGTCCATGCAATATACTCGAATGTCTCGTATTCGGGGCAAGATACGAGAAAAGATTCGAACAACTATATCGGAGAAAGGACGGATTCTTAATGCTGCTTAATAGGATGCAGAATGTATCCCAGGTTTTGCAGAATGACGGCAGTGCAGTAGATTTTAATGATTTGGCCGAGGCACTGCGTCTTTCCTATGACAACACTAGTGTGTATATCATCAGCAAGAAGGGAAAGGTATTGGGCCACTCCTTGGAGGACGGTGCCGAGAGCACTGCTTTTGACGAGGAATGGATTGAGAGCCTGCGGGTGCCCAATGATTTGAACTCATCTTTGCTTAAGGTTGGAGCTCTATCCTCCGGCAAGGAGCCCGGTGCCATGCTCGGAACCGATATTGCCATGATCGTTCCCGTTGTCGGCGGCGGCCGGCGGGTTGGTACACTGCTCTTTGTGAAGAGCAAGGGCGACTTTAATGAAGCTGATGAAGTGATTGCCGAGTATGCTTCCACTGCCGTCGGCATGGTTATCTCGGTAGCTATTGATGAAGAGTATGAGGCAGAGCTTGAGGAGCGGAGAATGGCGCGTTCCGCCATCAGAAGCCTGTCATATTCTGAGATTATGGCTGTCCAGCATATCTTTGATGAGCTGGAAGGCGATGAGGGACTCCTGGTTGCCAGTCGGATCGCCGATGAGGCTGGTATTACCCGCTCCGTGATCGTTAACGCCCTGCGGAAGCTGGCATCTGCCAATGTGATTGAGTCCAGATCCTTGGGAATGAAGGGCACTTACCTGCGGATTCTCAACAAAGAGATTCGCAGAGAGCTGGAGGCTCAGCGTTATCCTCAGATTAAGGACAACTCTGCCTTGAGAAAGCGTGCCTAGCAGAAGTAACTCTGAAGACATATAATGTATTGGCGAGGGGGTCGGCCGTGAAGGCTGGCCCTTTTGCCATATGGAGGCTGCTACTTGTCGCCATCTAGAGGCAGCCGCCTACCTTTATACAAAACCGGTCTGCCGTGGCGGGTATTGAGTTCATCCATCACCCGGGTTAGTTTTTCCCGACGGGGGTCGGAGAATAGGGAGGCCTGGCCAAAGGGGGTCAGTTGGGATACATATACTCCCAGAAGTCGCACAGGGCGCCGGCCGATATTATCCACCAGCAGTCTATGGGCAGTGTTGAAGATATCATCATCGTTGTTAACAGGCTCCGGCAAAGAGGTTGAGCGGGTAATGGTGGTAAAATCATCATAACGCAGCTTAAGAGTGATAGTTCGGGCCCAAAGTTCATGCTGCCGCAACCGGTAGCCCACCTCGGCGGCTAGGTCGGCCAAAACCTGCCGCAGCTTCGAAATTGCGGCTATATCTTCAGCAAAGGTGGTTTCTCTTCCTAGCGACTTAGTCTCAGATTCAGGTTCCACGGCTCTGTGATCGATGCCCCTGGCCAATTGATACAAAGTGAGACCTTGTTTGCCAAACTGCCTGATAAGAGACTCTTGGGAGCAGCGCCTCAGATCCGCGATGGTATGTATCTGCCAGCTGGCCAACACTTCTGCGGTCTTTTGACCTATTCCCCAGACCTTCTTAACCGGAAATGGAGCCAGCCAGTCCCAGACTTCTTCAGGTGGTATCACCACCAGTCCATCAGGCTTGCGGTGATCGGAGGCTAGCTTCGCGATAAACTTGTTGGGGCCGATGCCGACTGATGCGGTGAGGGAGACGGTTTCACGGATTCTCTCTTTAACGGCCCGGCCTAAGTCCTCCAAGGTTTCATAAAGGTGCTCACAGCCTGTCATATCCAAAAAAGCTTCATCGATGGAGACAATCTCCACTGCCGGTGAAAATTCATAAAAAACCGCGCGGATTTGCTTAGAGACAGCTGCGTATTTTTTGTGGTTGCCGGGAATGAAGATCCCGTGGGGACATAGCTTTACCGCCTGGGCGATGGGCATGGCGGAATGAACACCGTATTTGCGGGCTTCGTAGGAGCAGGTTGAAACAACGCCCCGTTTGCTGTCCCTGGTACCTCCCACGATGACGGGTTTGCCCCTAAGTTCAGGGTTGTCCCGCTGTTCTACGGCGGCAAAGAAAGAATCCATATCGACATGCATAATTGTAGCCATCCACTCTCCACCTCCGCTTGGTATTATTATACCACCGCTCGGCAGGCGATGGTGTAGTCTCAGCAGGTAATGGTGTAGCCTAACCAGCGGCGGATAAGGCCTTCCGGGGACTGCGTAATTACCCTTGGGATTAGGGAAGACTGATCTTGGCTGCCCTGGGCAGCCGTCACTGCGAGTCTGATGGGAGGTCGGAAAAGTGGGAGATGATTTGCACATCAAATATGGAGGTATGCGCTTTACCAGACATGCACCTCCAGAAGAGATTAACCGCTTTGTCAGGGAGCTGCCCATGGAAGAGAGGGAGTCTTTGGCAATGGTGGTGCGCAAACTTGAGGAAGCTGGGTTGATCTCTCTGGATGGGGAACATACAATGACCATTGATGATGAAATGCAGGACCTGCAGGAACCAAATAAGTAGTACTCGAAATCCAGGAGAAGGTGGGGGATTGGGGGGAGAGAAGTGCCGGATCAGAACCGAGAACTGGCCATTGCCTGCGGTTTGCAGTTTCCTGAAAGCGGGTTTATGGAAGTAGATGAATCATTATTGGAACTAAAGGCCTTAGCCCATACGGCGGGAGCAGATGTAGTTGCCACAGTTGTACAGAGCAGAAGCAGGCCCGATAGCGCTACCTATATAGGTCGAGGTAAGCTCAGTGAGATCAATGAGCTCATCGATATCCACGGGGCGCAGCTTGTGATCTTTGATGATGAGTTGACTCCAGCCCAGCTGCGGAACCTGGAGGATATTCTAGAGGTCAAGGTGATTGACCGCACCCAGCTTATCCTGGACATCTTTGCCCAGCGGGCCCGGACCAAGGAAGCCCAGCTGCAGGTAGAGCTTGCCCAGCAGCAGTATCTGCTGCCCAGGTTAGCCGGGCGAGGAACGGCTCTGTCCCGCCTGGGAGGCGGCATCGGTACCCGGGGCCCCGGGGAAACCAAACTGGAAACCGACCGGCGCCGGATCCGGCAGCGGATTGCCTACCTGCGGCGGGAGATTGATGAGATCCGTTCTCAACGCACCCTGCAGCGCAAGATCCGTCAGAAAAATGCGGTGCCGGTGGTGGCCTTGGTAGGGTACACCAATACAGGGAAATCCACCCTGCTAAACAGGCTGACAGGGGCTGGGGTTCTGGCGGAGGATCAGCTGTTTGCCACCTTGGATCCTACTATTCGCCGCTGGGAACTGCCGACCTCCGGTCAGCCAGTTCTATTTGTGGACACAGTGGGATTTATACGTAAGCTTCCCCATACCCTAGTAGCTGCCTTTCGGGCCACCCTGGAGGAGGTAATGGAGGCTGATGTCCTCATCCACGTGGTCGATGCTGCCGCGTACAATGCAGAGGCCCAGATGCAGGCTGTTCTTGAAGTTCTAGAGGAATTGGGATTGGCCGGCCAGCCGCTGATCACCGCCTTCAACAAGGTAGATACCTTTGACAGGCGGGCAGCCATATCCAGCTTGCTGGCTCGAACTCCCGATAGTGTAGCCATCTCGGCATTAACAGGGGCAGGCCTGGATGGGCTTTTCGACCTCTTGGAAAGAAAGCTGGCGGAAAGGTTGGTTTACGACACCTACGAGATTCCCTATGAAGAGGGAAGTATTGCAGCCGCCATGCGGGAGCTTGGCCAGGTGGTAGAGGAGGAGTATACCGAGAGCGGAATCAGACTGCAAATAGGCCTGCCGGACAGCTCTGCCAGCCGCTGGGCTAAGTACCGGTTACATCCTGAAGATGACAGATGATCACCGGCACTGCAGTTGTGCTATAATGTTGTCCTAGGAGATTTCAGGGGAGGATAATATGTCAGAGAAATGGCCGGTACAGCTGATCAAGCTGTCTCGGGCCTTTACCGTCGGCGTGGCCTATTACTCAGTGATTAATATTCCCAGCCTAACCTCATCCTTTGTTGCTATTTTCGTTGCCCTGCTCCTTTTTGATCTGATGATCTCACTGGAGCGGATTAGAGGCGGATGGGAAGTAGCTAAGAATGTAGTAAGAATAGTTATTCCCCATGTGGCGGGCACTGCCATGACTTTGGTCTACGGCTTGATGGTTGGCTGTATCTTTGCTGTGCTGGTACACTTGGGGCTGCCTGTTTCTTTGGGGGCAATTTTGACAGCGGGATTATCCTATTCCTTAACAGAACGGGTTCCGGGGCGGACCTCAAGCACAGTTGGTATAGTTGGAGGCTTGGCGGTTTTTGATAAGACATATAAGCTGGCTGCCAGTATTGAGTTCTTCCCAGAGGTCGGACCGGTAATCGTAGCCACAATTTACGGGACTTTCTCAGCCCTGGTTATGGGATGGGCAACTGGACTGCTGTTTGGAGGGCTAACCCGGCTGTTTTTGCCCCGGGGTTATAGGACTGTGAGAAGTGTTGCCTACAAGCAGCCTTTGATGCTGAGGCCCATCCGAGAGGTTTTGGATCTAGAAGACGATGCTGGTGTGCTGACGACCATTAAGGTAGCCCCGGACTCAGAGGTTGTCGGCAGTTCCCTTCATGCACTGGAACTTGATCATCGTTATGGGGCCAAGATCCTGCGGATTGACCGCCAGGAAAGGAAAATAAGTCTCCCGACAGGAGATGAAGTCCTGCAGGCAGAAGACGTTCTATTGATTTATTCGCCGAAGTCCCGTCGGATAGAAGTTGAAAACCTATTCACGGCTGCTTCGTCGACAGCAGTGTATGAATTCCCTCAAGCAGAAGAAAAGGAAATTGGAGAGACGCAAGGGGAGTAGAGGGGGTAAATAGATGGGCCAGCGCTTTTCGTACGGCGGGCAGGCAGTCATTGAAGGTGTTATGATGCGGGGTCGAAATAACTTAGCTGTTGCTGTCCGCCGCAGTGATGGGATAATTCTCCATGAGGAAAAACTGCGGCCGTGGGCCCAGAGGTATCCCATTTTGGGTGTGCCTTTTATCCGTGGGTCAGCTGCTTTGATCGAATCCCTGGTAATGGGAGTCAGGGCTTTAAGCTTTTCTGCCAGCCAGTTCGCCGAGGAAGAAGAGGCTGAACTGACCACCAAAGATCTGATCATGACTATTGGTTTTGCTGTCTTGCTCACAGTGGGGCTGTTTATAGCACTGCCGGCCTATTTGGTGCGGCTGGTACAGGCAAATATCAGCAGCAATGTGCTTCTCAATATCGTAGAGGGGTTAATCAAGATCGGGCTTTTCCTGCTGTATATCCTCGGCATTTCCGCCATGGAGGACATCCGCCGGGTATTCGAGTACCATGGAGCAGAACACAAAGCGATTAACTGCTATGAGGCTGGAGAACCGCTTACCGTGGAGAATGTGGCTAAGTACACGACGGTGCACCGCCGCTGTGGAACTAATTTTCTACTCATCGTATTTTTCACCAGTATCTTTGTGTTTTCGTTCTTCGGCAGACCTCCCTTCTTGCAGAGGGTACTGCTCCACGTTGCTTTGCTGCCCATAGTGGCAGGCATAGCTTATGAACTGATTCGTTTGGCGGGCAGGCCCAATCGGCCCTGGTGGGTGGAGGTTATCACTGCACCGGGCTTGCTGCTGCAAAAGCTGACTACCCGGGAGCCGGATGCCGAACAGATCGAGGTTGCCATCAAAGCACTGCAGGTAGTAGTAGATAAAGATCAAGCTAAACAAGGGACCGCTTTAGGAAGCCCGGGTCACGTAGTACATTAGCACTGGCAGAAGACTGTCAGGCTAATATGCTGTTTGTGGGATTTGCCCAAGATCAGTGACATATGACAAGAGCGGTTAGCGGGTGCAGCTGTTGTTCAATCGAGTTATGTGGCAAAGGGCAGATCATTTAAGGGTCTGCTTTTTTGCTAGTCTTTAGAGAGTGAGGAGTCTTCTATGCTGGAGAAGCTGGCAGGTATAGAGAAGAAGTATCAGGATTTAACTAAGCAGCTGGGGGATCCCGAATTACTGGGAGATCCCCACCGATACGGGCAGGTTGCCAAGCAGCATGCCGAACTGGAGGAGATCGTCGGCAAGTACCGGGAATACCTGCGGGTGGAACAAGAACTGCAGGACGCAGAACAAATGCTGGCAGATGATCCAGAACCTGAACTGCGGGAGCTAATCAGCGAAGAAATGGAGAGTCTCAAGGAGGCCCGGGAGAAGCTGCGGGGAGAACTGCGAATTCTGCTCTTGCCTAAGGATCCCAATGATGACAAGAACGTTATTGTGGAAATCCGGGGCGGGACCGGGGGCGAGGAAGCTGCCCTTTTTGCCGGTGATCTATTTAGGATGTACAACCGCTATGCTGAAAGGCAGGGCTGGCGCATAGAGCTGATGAACTCTAATCCCACTGAGCTGGGAGGGTTCAAAGAGGTCATCTTCATGGTGGAGGGCCATGGTGCCTACAGCAAGTTGAAGTTCGAAAGCGGAGTCCACAGGGTACAGCGGGTTCCCACCACCGAATCAGGGGGCCGGATACACACCTCTACAGCCACGGTAGCGGTGCTCCCTGAAGCTGAAGAGGTTGAGGTGGAGATCGATCCCAATGAGCTGCGTATTGATGTGTTCCGTTCCAGTGGACCCGGTGGACAGAGTGTCAACACAACCGACTCCGCTGTTAGAATTACCCACTTGCCTACAGGTATAGTGGTCTCCTGCCAAGATGAAAAGTCGCAGCACAAGAACCGGGATAAGGCTATGCGGATCCTGCGGGCCAGGCTTCTAGACAAGTATCAGCAGGAGCAGCAGGCGGAACTGGCCCAGGCCAGGAAAAGCCAGGTGGGAACAGGCGACCGGAGTGAAAGAATCCGCACCTACAACTTCCCCCAGGGCCGGGTTACCGATCACCGCATCAATCTCACCCTTTACCGGATTGATTCTATCCTGGACGGTGATATCGACGAATTGATCGATGCATTGCAGACGGCTCAGCAGGCAGAGCAGCTGAAGGCGATGGAGGGGTAGATATGTCCAAAGTATCTAAGCCTCCCCTTATCCTGGAACTGGTTACCATAGCCAGCCAGTATCTGGCGGGCAAGGGGATCGATACCGCCCGCTTGGATGCGGAGATACTGCTTGGCCATGTCTTGAACATGGAACGGATTGATCTCTACGTGAGATTTGATCAACCCTTGGAAAAGGCAGAGGTGGATGCTTACCGGGCGGCCATCGCACGGCGAGCTCAAAGGATGCCGGTTGCGTACATCACCGGTTCTAAGGAGTTTTATTCCCTGGAGTTCAAAGTGAACTCAAATGTGCTGATTCCAAGACCGGAGACGGAGCTTCTGGTAGAGGTTGTACTCAACTGGCTGGCCAATCGACCGGAGACAAAGTGCAAAATTGTGGAGCTAGGCACCGGCAGCGGTGCCGTTGCTGTGAGTTTAGCCCATACTCTGAGCAGGGATGCCGACAAGGCCCCCCTGATTTATGCCACCGATATTTCCAGACCAGCCCTTGAAATTGCCAAGGAGAATGTGAACCATTGGGAGGTCGGAGAGATTGTTGAGCTTCTTGAAGGCGACTTGTACAGCGCTCTCCCACCAGGTTTGGAATCTGAGATAGACGTTATCGTCAGCAATCCGCCCTACATTCCCACCAATGAGCTGAAGGGACTGGCGCCGGAGATTGTTCGTTATGAACCGGTTGGTGCCCTAGATGGGGGACCCGATGGTCTTGCCTTTTATCCCCGTATTTTCTCCGAAGGGCGCAAGTTCTTGCGGCGGGGAGGACTGGTTGCTGTAGAGATTGGCCACGGTCAGGGGCAGGCAGTAATGTCCATAGCTGGAGATTTGGGGTACACTGAACTAGAGCTCTACAGGGATTACGGGGATCGGGAACGGGTGGTGACAGGGACGTGGAAATAAAGGTGCAAAAAGAGACGCAGCTGTGGCAAGTGACAGTGCCTCCAGGGGGAGGGCTTGAGGACCTCTTGAATATGCCGGTGATTCAAGGGGCGGCAAAGGTCCTGCGGCAGGGGGGGCTGGTTGCCTTTCCGACCGAGACAGTCTACGGTCTAGGGGCCAACGGCCTGGATAGTGAAGCTGTTGCCGGCATTTTTGCTGCCAAGGGCCGGCCGGCAGATAACCCCTTAATCCTCCATATTGCCGCGCTGGAGACTTTGGCTCAGATTGTTCCCGAGGTGCCCCCCTTGGCCCGCCGTTTGGCTCAAGTTTTTTGGCCGGGTCCCTTGACCATCGTACTTCCCAAGGGACCAGCTGTACCCGATGTTACCACCGGGGGACTTGACACAGTGGCTGTGCGCATGCCGGATCATCCGGTGGCCCTGGCTTTGCTGAAAGCTACCGGAGTGCCGGTGGCGGCGCCCTCTGCCAACATATCGGGTCGACCTAGTCCCACAGAGGCAGCCCATGTGGTGGTAGACCTTCTAGGCAAAGTCGACATCATCTTGGACGGCGGTCCTACTTCGGTGGGAGTTGAATCAACGGTCTTGGACTGCACTGGACCGGTGCCGGTGATACTCAGGCCCGGAGGCGTTTCTAAAGAAGCCCTGGAAGAGGTGGTGGGGGTAGTGGAGCTTGATCCCCATGTGCAAGGGGGAAAGGAAATCCATGGACCTGTCCGCTCCCCAGGGATGAAATACAGGCACTATGCCCCCGAGGCTTCAGCAGTGCTTGTCCGGGGTGAGCCTCCGGGGCTTTTTGGGCGCGTGACGGAACTGGCCCGGGAGCTGGAGGCCCAGGGAGAAAACGTCGGTTTGATGGTTAGCAGTGAAATGCTGGAATACTGGTGTGAACAAGCTGTCGATCACAGCAGATGGCAGGTAGCTGTCATGGGCAGCCGGACAAACCCCAGCGAGCTGGCCGCCAACATATACCGCTGCCTTAGGGACTTAGATGAGACCAACGTGACCCAGATTATCCTGGAGGGAGTCCCAGCTGAAGGGGTGGGTTTGGCGGTTATGAACCGCCTGCAGAAAGCGGCGGGCAACCGGATTATTGAAGCATGAGGTTAGCTTGCTGCCGGCGGGCGGCTGCGGCTGCTCTGCGGATTGATCATCCACAGGGAATGCAATTGATTCGTCTCCTGTCCATTAAATTGTTCCCCTGTTTAGACTTGGAACATCCCAGTCATACTATCTGTGGACAATAGTATGGGAGGCTGAATCATGACCTTTATGATCTGTCCCCGGTGCAGCCGTGAGCTTGAGGATGGCCGGTGTCCCCTGTGCGGCGGTTTGTTTATGCCAAGCTGTTCCCAGTGTGGAAATATGTTGGTTTTTGAAGAAGTTGACTATAACGGGATCAACATGCTTCGCTGCGGGGTTTGCAGCAACGAAACGGATTTTGAGATTAGGTCCCTCAGCAGCCAATCAGAACTTTCATAGGCAGGGCTACTATTTTGTGGAGGAACCTAAGTCTTAGCTGTGGAAATCAAGAATGATGGTTGCTGACAACCCCTCATGCTAGGTGAGGAAGGGAGGTTAGCCCTGTTCTTGGCCAAGCCCAAAAAGGTTTTGTTTGTTTGTACTGGGAATACATGCAGGAGTCCAATGGCTGAGGCCATCTTCCGTCAGCTGGTTCAAAGTAAAGAGGGCGAAGACTGGCTGGTCAGCTCTGCCGGCCTTCATGCCGCAAGCGGCGCTCCAGCAACCTCTGAGGCCATGACTGTTCTGAGGGAGTTGGGGCTGGATATCAGCGGCCACAGTGCCCGCCTGCTGACCGAGGAACTCCTTGAGGATGCTGACTTGATCCTCACCATGACCGCTGCCCATAAGCAGAGCATTAAACAGCAGTTTCCTGCCGCAGCTGATCGGGTATTTACCGTCAAGGAGTTCGCCGGTGAGGTCAGCAGTCTGGATATCGCCGACCCTTACGGTCAGGGAATAACAGCCTATCGGTCTGCCGCTGCAGAGCTGAAGGACTCCTTGGCTGCGGTCTGGAGGAGGCTGGAGTCTAAAGCCCCAGAATGATGGGTTGAGTCGGTATTCTGTGCCGAAAGTTTGGGCATGGTTACGGTCCTGCCTAGGATATGGTGAGGCCCGGTGAGGAGAAACGCTGCTTTAAGCTAAACATGGGGAGAGACCGGATAAGATCCGGCAGGTAGAAAAGTTAGGAAGCTTGCAGCGCCTAATTAATAGCGGGAGGCGAATCGATGTTGACGGTACACATAATTGACCACCCCCTAGTTCAACACAAAATGGCTATTATTAGAGATGTAAGCACTGGCCCTAAGGAATTTAGGGAATTGGTGGATGAAGTTGCATTGTTGATGGCTTATGAAGTAACACGGGATATGGCATTGGAAGATGTAGAGATTGAAACCCCCATGGGAAAAGCCCAGTGCCGGATGATTTCGGGAAAGAAGATTGGAGTAATTCCTATCCTGCGGGCTGGGTTGGGAATGGTCAACGGTATTCTACAGTTGATTCCCGCCGCCAAGGTTGGTCATATTGGGTTATACCGTGATCCTGAGTCACTGCAGCCGGTGGAGTATTACTGCAAACTGCCGACAGACATCGGTGAGAGAGATCTAATTGTCCTTGATCCGATGCTGGCTACCGGGGGCTCCGCTGTAGCTGCTATTCGATTTATTAAGGAAAAGGGCGGCAAGAACATCAAGTTGATGGTTCTTATCGCCGCACCGGAAGGAATTGCAGCAGTGCAGGCTGCCCACCCCGATGTGGAAATTTTCACTGCTGCCGTTGATGAAAGGCTCAATGAGTTCGGTTATATCGTCCCTGGGCTTGGCGATGCCGGGGATCGGCTTTTTGGGACCAAGTAGCGGCAGGGGAGATGCTATATGTCAAAAAGGGATGGGCGCCCTAGTTGGGATCAGTATTTTATGGAGATCGCCCATTTGGTAGCTAAGCGGTCTACCTGTCGGCGCCGGCAGGTGGGGGCAGTTTTGGTCAAGAATAAACGGATCTTAGCCACAGGATACAACGGTGCTCCCAGCGGTTTGCAGCACTGTTTAGAGGCAGGTTGTCTTCGGGAAGAGCTCGGCATTCCCTCGGGTCAGCGTCTGGAGATTTGCCGGGGGATCCATGCAGAGCAAAACGCGATTATTCAAGCTGCCCTGCACGGCGTCAGTACAGAAGGCTCAACCTTATACTGCACCGACCAACCCTGCTCCCAATGTACGAAGATGCTGATCAATGCCGGTGTCAAGGAGATTATTTACGTAAACGATTATCCAGACGATTTGGCTCTGCAGCTGCTGGAGGAGGCTAAGCTGCCCATCCGTAAATGGGCCCCGGAGAGCTTTCTTGACAGTCCGATGAATGAGGGTTAAAATTAAGGATGTTGCGTTTCCGATAGTATTATCAGAAAATGGTACTAGTAGGGTCTGCAGTTTTCGATTGAGCAGCAAGGTTTTGATCTGGTTCAATTGAAGGGAATCCGAGGAAGGGGGGGCCACATGGGGGATTACTTGGAAGCTCTTTTTACAGCGTTGATTATCAGCTGGCTGATCACGCCTTGGTATCAGCGGACGGCTGAGAAGCTGGGGATTGTCGATGAGCCCAATGCTAGGCGGCTCAATAGAGTTCCCATTCCAACCGCCGGCGGTGTAGTGATCATATTTGCCTTCTGGGCAGCTATCTGGCTGACCGGTGTCAGGCATGCGGCGGTTAACGGCTTACTGGCAGGTTCTTTGATCATCGGTGCAACAGGCATGATCGACGACCTTTGGGACCTCAGGCCCCGAACCAAGTTGTTGGGCCAGATTCTAGCGGCAGTTGCCGTTGTGGCCAACGGTACCGTTGTACAATTTGTCACCAATCCCTTTGGCGGCATGATCTATCTCGGATGGCTGGGGATTCCCCTTACTATCCTTTGGATTGTAGCTGTCACCAACATGTTTAATTTCATCGATGGACTAGATGGTTTAGCTGCAGGAGTGGCCGTTATCGCCAGCCTTTCCCTATTTAGTGTAGCCCATGAGCTGGGGTATGGTTTTGTGGCCCTCTTACTCCTGGCCTTAGCAGGAAGCACCCTTGGTTTCCTACGTTACAACTTTAATCCGGCGAGTGTATTCATGGGGGATACCGGGGCAATGTTTTTGGGCTTCATGCTCAGCTCATTGGCAGTGGAGGGAGCGCTGAAGGGGGCAGCCACCGTGGCGGTGGCAGTGCCGGTGGTAATCCTGGGACTTCCGACACTAGACACCGTATTCTCTGTGGTGCGGCGGGTGCGAAACGGACTTCCCTTTTACAAGGCTGATCGGGGTCATCTGCATCACCGCCTCCTAGATTTGGGATTGTCCCAGAGACAGGCAGTGCTGCTGCTTTATGGTACGGCTCTAGTTTTTGGGTCTTTGGGTGTGCTGCTGGTACAAGCTCCTCCGGCCTTGGGCTTGGGATTGCTCTTTCTCCTTCTGGGTCTGCTCATTTCCGCGGCTAACCGCTGGGGCTGGCTGGATCACGGCAAGGAGAGCCGGGGGCAGAGTGAGCACTTCCTCTAGACTAGATAGGATGTCTTTATCTATATCTATGTAGAGGCTTCCCTGCACATGTCCAATTGGGACTCCATTGCCCTCAGCTCTGCTGGGGGCATTTTGCTGCTTATCATTGGAGGGGGCAGAAATCGGTGAAAGTAATGGTAGTTTTTGGAACAAGGCCTGAAGCCATTAAGATGGCGCCTGTGGTCAAAGCTCTTCGGGCTAGACCTGAAAAATTTACCGCACAGGTGGTGGTTACCGGTCAGCATCGGGAGATGCTGGATCAGGTGCTGGATTTTTTCCAGCTCACTCCAGATCATGATCTAGGCATCATGAGACATGGACAATCCCTGACCGATATCACCTGCAGGGTTTTGATGGGCCTTGAAGGCATCATTGCTGAGGAAAGACCAGATGTTGTGCTGGTTCATGGAGATACCACCACTACCTTTGCTGCCAGCCTAGCTGCTTTTTATCAAAGGGTTCCTGTCGGCCACGTGGAGGCAGGCCTACGTTCCCATGATCCGTATAATCCATTCCCAGAGGAAATGAACCGGAAATTGACAGGGGCTTTAGCAGCTTTACATTTTGCACCTACCCAGGGCGCCGCAGAGAATCTGCAGAGGGAGGGTGTGCCGGATTCCCGCATTTTCCTCACCGGCAATACGGTAATCGATGCTTTGCTGGGGACAGTTAGGGAAGACTACGTATTTCAAGATCCGGTGCTCAGAAGCTTGAACTTCAATGAGGAACGGGTGATTCTCTTAACGACCCACCGACGGGAAAACTGGGGTCAGCCTATGGAGCGGATTTTCACTGCTGTGCGGGAACTGGTGGCATCTTTCCCCGATATTCGGGTAGTTTTTCCAGTACATAAGAATCCCCGTATCAGGGAGGCTGCCGGGAGGGCATTTGAAGGTTTATCCAGGGTGGATTTGGTTGAACCTCCCGCATATGAGGAATTCGCCAATCTCATGGCCAGGGTCTTCCTGCTTCTGACTGATTCGGGGGGACTTCAGGAGGAAGCACCCAGTCTTGCAAAACCGGTCTTGGTTCTTCGGGATACCACGGAGCGGCCGGAAGGTATTGAGGCTGGCACTGCCTTACTGGTGGGCACCGATACCCGCCGCATCGTGGAAGAGGCAGCCCGGCTCCTAATAGATCCAGCAGCTTATGGTAAAATGGCTGAGGCTCCCAATCCCTATGGAGACGGTCGGGCAGCCCAAAGGATCGCAGATATCCTGTGGCAAGAGAGACATAAGTAAACAAATCATATTTCTATACTTCAGCAAGCCGGTACCGATGGTGCCGGCTTTTGCCGTTTTCTGCCGCTTCTTGTGCATAATTGGCCTCCCTACCAACCACACTGTTGATTGGAGGGGGGATGGGAATGCAGGATGAGCTGCTCCTTGAGGAAGAGCTGCAGTACGAGGAGGTTTATCCAACCGTCAACGGAGAAGGCATCGGCCAGTTCTGCCGCAGAATGTTCATCAAAATCCTGCTTATTTGGGGTATCTTGCTGCTATTTTCATTCGAATATTACCTCCTTGAGGAAAAACAAATATTAACCCATCCGGTGGAGGCCTTTGTTCACAGGACAAACCTAACTGTTCAGTTCTTGATGGTGGGAGTCACGGCTGAGCTTCCCCCGGCGGCCAGCTTTAGTGAGCTGAAACCTTTGGTCATCAGGGCGGGACGGCTGATGGGGATTTCCTCTGATCAAGGCATTCTAGATGCCCGGATAACCGATGAGGGCCGGGTGCTTAACTGGACGGCTCCTGACCGAAAGGACCGGCAGCATACCATTACCGGTTTGATTAGGAAAGACGGCTCGGTGAGCCTGGACATTGAAACCACCTATTGGGGCCCAGAAGCGAAAATAAAAGATAGAAGTAGAGAGCTGTACTTACTGGCATCCCGTTTTGGCAAAGTAACCTCCACCCGCCTGCAGGTGGAAGGTATTGCGCCATATCAAAGCACCGGCAGCCTTGAAAAATGGGTACAGCAGTGGCGGTTAAGGGACCTGGAGGTCACCAGGACTGGTTCCGCTGTGAGACTGCGGGGGGTGACTTCTGACTTGGCCCAAGGAAAGAAGCAGGAAGTTCCCTTTAGCCTCAGTTTTGTCCCCGCCGGCGGAAGCCGGGGACGATTAATTTTAAGTGTGGGCAGCTGAGTTAGAATATGGAAACTTTTTCTGGGAAAGCTAGACACGAGGTGGTAGGTATGAACGAGCAGCTGAAAAACAGGAGCAGCTTGAGTAAAGGTCGACTGGCAAGATTGATGAAGCTGAAGGTAGTCGGCTGGGTAAGGGCCGTAGGCAATCTCTTTTACTACGCAGCTAGTGGTTTTCGCCGGAGATTCGGCCTATGGTGGCAAAGAGCAGGCAGACAAATGGTGGTCAAGGGCTTTGTCCGATTGGCGGTTGTGGCGGTATTCTGTGTGATGGCCTTTGGGCTAGTCAATTATTCATATAGAATGTATTCCTTTCGCCAACCCCTAGGGCAGCCCAGTGTTGAACAGGAGATCAATTTAGGTCTAGGTACAGTCAGACCAAAGCCCTTGGAAGAAAAAGATCCAGAGGAAACCGTGATTGATGGGGACAGCGAGGGTAGTGAAGTTAAGCTGTCAGGGCGTATAGCCCTTGGGCCGCCCCCCGATGAGCTTTTTGCTGGCGAAGAGGCCGCCTCCTCCGAGGGAGATATTGAGGTAGTTGCTGCAGCGGTCGGCTCCCGGGAGAACATGCTGGGAGGAATCGATGCCGCTGCCTCCCGCCCCCAGGCTAATCCCGCCAATATGATTTGGCCTGTTTCAGGGCAGGTGGCTGTAGGCTACGGGTGGATAAGGCATCCTGTGTATCGGGATTGGCGGTTCCATCCGGGGATCGAGCTTGCCACAGTCCCAGGCGCCCAGGTGGCGGCAGTTATGGACGGTCGGGTTCGGAGGATTCAAAGCGAACGGACTCAAGGGCTGTCGGTGACAGTCGACCACGGCGATGGATGGGAGACTACTTACAGGGGTCTGTCCCAGCTGCAGGTAAGTGAAGGAACGGTGGTGAGGAGGGGGCAGATCATCGGTACGGCAGGCCCAGGAAGCAGCAGCCAGACTGGGCGCTTGGTGTTTGAAATCCGTCACGGAGATACACCCTTGGAGCCCCGGATGTACCTGCCTTGATGCCGTCTTAAGGATCGGTACCGGAAGGTCAGAACTTCCGCAGATGTCTTAACAGAGGCTGGGGCTATCGAGCTTTCAATTGTATAGAAAACATATGTAGGGAATAGGCGAGATCTCTTCAGACAGATCAGCTGGAGGGGCCTCGCTTTCTTTGTTCCTTCTTCTCTCCAGTTATATCCCAGACCCCCATGCATATAAATGAACTAACAACCCGTTGGGGGGGACCGGGGGATGAGGGAATACATCCGCAAGCGTGTGCTGGAGATCGGCACTTATATAATCAATACTAATGCCACTGTGCGGCAGGCGGCCCGCGTGTTTGGAGTTAGCAAAAGTACGGTACATAAAGATGTGACAGAACGTTTGCCCCGCGTCAATGAGGAGCTGGCCGCCCAGGTTAAGAAGGTGTTGGAGGTGAACAAAGCAGAACGGCATATTAGAGGTGGGGAAGCTACCAGGAAAAAATACAGAAAAAAATGTGTTTCCTGAGAGTGTCGAAAAAAACCTCCAATGACGGTCTCCCTTTGTCCATAAAAAGGAAGGACTTCCCATATCAGTGTAGAAATACTTGGGTACTGTTGAGACAAGCCCCATTACGAGGGGCCTTGAATGGCACTGCAGATACCGTGCAGCTGCCGCACTTTAGGATAAGAACAATGACATTAGCCGGAAATCCTTGAATAAAGGGGGTGGAGCTGCTGATCAGAGGACTTTACACTGGAGCGACCGGGATGCTTGTAGGGCTGCACCAAATGGATGTAACGGCAAACAACCTGGCCAATGCCAGTACACCTGGTTACCGTTCATCAGATACTATCCAGCGGGCCTTTCCGAGCATGCTCATCCAGCGGATGGAAAGGATGGGAAGTGCCGGCAGGGTGCAGCGGGCCAATATTGGGGAGCTGGGAATCGGAGTTACCCTGGATGGGACTTACACCAGTTTTGCCCCTGGAGGTTTGCGCCAAACCGATAATCCTTTGGATGTTGCACTGCTGGAGCCGGAGGTTTTCTTCACCATCGCGACAGATGACGGCTTGCGCTATACGAGAAACGGATCTTTCCAGCTAAATGCCGCCGGTGAATTGGTGGACAGAAGCGGCAACCCAGTGTTGGGGACCCGGGGTCCCATTTATGTCCGAGGCACTGAGGTGGTTATCGACCAAGATGGCTATATCTATGTAGATGACCGACTGGTGGACAGGCTTTCCATTGCTGCCTTTACCGAACCGCAGATGCTGGAGCGGCAGGCGGGACAGTATTTTGCAGCACTGCCGGAGGCCGGTGCCTATGTGCCGGAGGAGTTTACGGTCTTACAAGGACAGTTGGAACAATCCAATGTCAACATCGTGACCGAGCTGGTCAAGATGATTAATGTTCAGCGGGCTTATGAAGCCAATCAAAAGGCGGTAAGAGCCGCCGACGACACCTTGGGGAAACTGGTAAATGAACTGAATG